>CAYLPF010000113.1:0-5332 GCA_964385485.1 uncultured Lachnospiraceae bacterium
GAAGAAGAAAAAAGGGCTTAAGATCGCTGTTATTGTTTTATTCTGTCTGGTTGCAGCCGGACTTGGCGCACTCGGCTATTATTTGTACAAGCAGGCGAACAGCGGTCTTTTTTTTGAAGGGACAAAGCTCAACGGCTACGATGTGACCGGCAAGACCTGCAAAGAGGTGCTGCTGATCCTTGAGCGTGATTACAGTGCGCCGAAGCTTGAACTGAAGGAGAAGGGCGAGACAGCTTTGACCCTGACACTGGAGGAGATGGGTTATACTATCGATGAGATGCAGCTTCTTGACAGCATTCAGGAGTGCATGAAGGAGCAGAATCTGCGGCTGCTGTTCAGCCTTATGGAAGGAAACGAATTTGAGGTTGAGGTGCCTTTTGAATATGATGAGAATGTATTTCATGAGGCGGTGTCTGCCGTTAAGTTTGCGCAGCCGCGTATTTCCAGTGTAGATGCGTCTTTGGAATTCAATGGTACGGAGTATTATATAGAGCCGGAGATATACGGTAATGAGCTGGATGATGCGGATCTTCAGGTGCTGGTGAAGGATTATGTTGACAAGCTTACATCAAACAGCAGGCCGCAGTCGGATGTTTCTCTGGATGTACCGGAGTCCTTCTATTTTCTGCCGGCAGTCACACAGGATGACGGCGAGATGAATACTCTGATGGGAATATACAATTCCTATTGCAAGGCTAAGGTATCCCTGACCTTTGGCGAGGAGAAGGAGGTCATCGACTGGTCCGTCATCCAGAACTGGCTTGACATTGCCGACGGGCAGGCGACACTCCGGGAAGAAGATATTTACAATTACGTGTATGATCTGGCAGCCCGGTATGATACGCTTTACTATGAACGCGATTTTACCGCCCATGACGGAAGGACGATTCATTTTGAGTCCAGCGATTACGGCTATCAGATCGATAAGGATGCCGAGGCGGCACAGTTGATCGAGGATATTCAGGCGAATACTGAGGTGGAGCGTGAGCCGGTCTATGCGGTGAAGGGCTATAAGCGGAACGGCAGAGATGATATCTGCGGCAACTATGTTGAGGCGAACCTGACGCAGCAGCATCTGTGGTTCTATATGGATGGAGAACTTGTGATCGAGACAGATTTTGTGTCCGGTCTTCCAAAGGATGGCCGGGAAACCGTGACAGGCGTATTCGGCATTCCTTATAAGAAGAGTCCGGAGACGCTGAAAGGAGATACCTGGGAGGAGACAGTGACATACTGGATGCCGTTTTATGACGGGCAGGGACTGCATGACGCGCCATGGCGCAGCTCCTTTGGGGGAACTATCTATCAGACGAACGGATCTCACGGATGTGTCAATCTGCCGGCGGAGGCTGCTGCTGTGATATATGAGAATATGGAGGAGCGGGTTCCGATCATATTGTACAAATGAAAAAATCCTGCTCCGCAGGACTCTTCGCCTGCGGAGCGTTTTTGGGATTTTTTTGGTTTTTTGAAAAAAACAGTTGACAAAGTCATGATACGGGTGTAGTATAAGTGTCGCTGAAAAATATGTGCGCTTAGCTCAGCTGGATAGAGCGTTTGGCTACGGACCAAAAGGTCGGGGGTTCGAATCCTCTAGCGCACGGTATGATCCTGCAGGTGATTGCCTGTAGGATTTTTTATGTCATTGGAAAAAGGAGACGAAATACATGGGTGGTTTTTTCGGAGTCGCTTCAAAAAATAACTGTACACTGGAATTGTTTTACGGTATTGATTATCATTCACATCTGGGGACAAGGCGCGGCGGCATGGCAGTCTGCGGGGAGCAGGGCTTCCAGCGTGCCATTCACAATATTGAGAATTCTCCGTTCCGTACAAAATTTGAGCGGGATGTGGAGGAGATGGAGGGTAATCTCGGCATCGGGTGTATTTCCGATTATGAACCGCAGCCTCTTTTGATTCAGTCGCACCTTGGCAGCTTTGCCATTACGACAGTCGGCAAGATTAACAACATGGAGCAGCTTCTCAGCTGCGTTTATGAGAATGGAAATACGCATTTTCAGGAAATGAGCAGTGGGCAGGTCAATGCCACGGAGCTGGTCGCGGCTCTGATCTGTAAGAAGGATAGTATTGTAGAGGGAATTCAGTATGTACAGGAGATTGTGGATGGCTCCATGACCATGCTCCTTATGACAAAAGAAGGATTATACGCGGCGAGAGACCGCTATGGCAGGACGCCGCTGGTGATCGGACAAAAGGAGGATGCGTACTGTGTATCCTTCGAAAGCTTTGCGTATATCAATCTCGGCTATACGGACTATAAGGAGTTAGGCCCGGCGGAGATCGTCTTTATTGACCCGGATGGGGTAAAGACGCTTTGCGGGCCGCGGGAGGAGATGCGTATCTGTTCCTTCCTGTGGGTATATTACGGCTATCCGACTTCCTCCTATGAGGGAGTGAATGTGGAGGAGATGCGGTACAAATGCGGAAGCATGCTGGCGCGCCGAGATAAGGGAAATGTCAGCCCGGACATCGTGGCGGGCGTTCCGGACTCCGGGGTGGCTCACGCGATCGGCTATGCGAACGAGTCCGGCATTCCGTATGCGAGACCATTCATTAAGTATACGCCGACCTGGCCGCGTTCCTTTATGCCGACGCACCAGAGCCAGAGAAACCTGATCGCCCGGATGAAGCTGATCCCGGTTAAGGCGCTGATCCAGAATAAGAAACTGCTTTTGATTGATGATTCTATTGTTCGTGGCACACAGCTCCGGGAGACAACGGAATTCCTGTATGCCAGCGGGGCAAAGGAGGTACACGTACGTCCGGCCTGCCCGCCGCTTCTGTACGGCTGCAAGTATTTGAATTTCTCCCGTTCCAAGTCGGAGATGGATCTGATAACCCGAAGGATCATTAAAGAGCGAGAAGGCGAGGTATCCCAGGAAGTCCTGGACGATTACGCGGACCCATGCAGCAAGCGGTACGCAGAAATGCTGGAAGCCATTTGCAAAGAGCAGAATTTTACGACACTTCGCTATCACAGATTGGACGATCTGGAAAAATCCATCGGGATATCTCCCTGTAAGCTCTGTACGTACTGCTTTAACGGAAAAGAATGATCATCCGCAGGAGTAGATTGTGCGTAAAAGAACAGTTCCTGAGAGGAGAACAGAAGGATGATAAAGATAATTTTGTGGGATGTAGACGGGACACTTCTGGATTTTGAAAAATCGGAACGCTGCGGGATTTGCAGATGCATGGAGGAAATCGGCTTTTACGGATGTGACGATGCGATGCTTGCGCGTTATGCCAGGATCAACCGAAGGTACTGGGAAGCATTGGAGCGGGGAGAGGTGACGAAGCAGGAGGTCCTGCTGGGCCGTTTTGAAACTTTCTTCCGGGAGGAAGGTATTCCCTGCGGCGATGTTGCCGCGTTTAACAGCTCTTATCAGAAGAAACTGGGCGAGGTCTTTTTTGAAAATGAAGATTCAGTTCGTCTTTGCAGGAAGCTGCAGACTCAGGTGGAGCAGTATGTTGTGACGAACGGGACGGTGGAGGCCCAGAAAAACAAACTGAAATATTCCGGTCTGGGAGAGTGCATGAAGGATGTGTTTATTTCAGACGAGATCGGCGTGGAAAAGCCGGGCATTGGATTTTTTGACCATGTATTTGCCAGGATAGGGCCTGTGGATCGAAATGAGGTTATGATCGTCGGCGATTCGCTGACCAGCGATATGAGGGGAGGCAATAATGCCGGGATCCTGTGCTGCTGGTACAATCCGAAGAAAAAGCCAAATACGGCGGGTGTGCGGATTGATTATGAGATATCGCATCTGTGGGAGATAGAAGCTTTGATTATATGATGGTAAAACGGAGGATCAATATGACAAAGGAAGAACTGGCGCTGGAGATCATCCGCCGCCTGAAAGAAGAATATCCGGATGCCGGATGTACGCTTGATTACGATCAGGCGTGGAAGCTGCTTGTCAGTGTTCGCCTGGCGGCTCAGTGTACGGATGCAAGAGTCAATGTGGTAGTAGAGAAGCTTTATGAGAAATTCCCGGATGTGGCGGCGCTTGCGGCGGCTTCCCCGGAGGAGATAGAAGAGATTGTAAGGCCATGCGGGCTTGGAAAGAGCAAGGCGAGGGATATCAGCGCCTGTATGCGGATCCTGAAGGAAGAGTATGACGGAAAAGTTCCGGATGACTTTGATGCGCTGCTGAAGCTTCCGGGAGTCGGAAGAAAAAGTGCGAACCTGATCATGGGGGATGTTTTTGGGAAGCCTGCGATCGTTACTGACACACATTGTATACGTCTGACAAACCGTATGGGGCTGGTGGACGGAATTAAAGAACCGAAGAAGGTAGAAATGGCCCTGTGGAAGATCATACCGCCAGAGGAGGGCAGTGATTTTTGCCATCGTCTCGTTTACCATGGCCGGGATGTCTGTACGGCAAGGACGAAGCCGCACTGTGACAGATGCTGCCTGGCAGATATCTGTGCAAAGAACGGCGTAGAGGTATAAAACGCGGGGCCTTTGATTGTGCATAATGCACAAAAATATCGCCGCGTATACGGGTGAATATTAATGAAAATATGGTAAGCCCGGGAAAAATCCTTACAAAATGGAAATTTAAGTGATAAAATAAAAAGGCAGTATAGTGTCAGAAACGATAAGAAGGGGGCAGCAAATGTTTCAGATAGGAGATTATATCATATATGGAACCCGGGGAGTGTGTCTCGTGAAAAATATCGGAACCCTGGACTTTTCAGGAGCGTCAAAAGAAAAGCTGTATTATACACTTCAGCCATATTATATGGAAGGCAGTACGGTGTATGCCCCGGTGGAGTCGACGGGAATCATGACTCGCTCTGTGATGAGCCGTGATGAGGCTCTGAAGCTGATAGACGATATCCCGGAGATAGAGGAGCTTTGGATCAAAGATGAAAAAAGCCGCGAGAGCGCATACAAAGAGGTGATAAAGGGCTGCGACAACCGTGAGCTGGTGCGGATCATTAAGACGATTTACCAGCGCGGGCGGTCAAGGATGGCAGAGGGGAAGAAATCTACGGTGGCTGATAATAAGTATTTTAAGATCGCAGAGGAAAATCTGTATGGTGAGCTGGCTATTTCCCTTGGCATGAGCCGTGACGAGGTGAAACAGTTCATAGTGTCCAGAGTGAAGGACACGGCGCAGAAAGCGTGATCGCTGAGAAAGGCGGTTTCTGTGCGGTTGGCGTGAGATGACAGAAGATGTGCATATCGGAGAGCAAAGGCATAAAGGCTGCGAATGCAGCCCTTATGTTTCGGAATGCTTTTTGAAAGACAGGAATCGGAGAAGTCGAGGGCTTCGGCTTCATTCGGTTCTTTTTT
>CAYLPF010000114.1:0-5322 GCA_964385485.1 uncultured Lachnospiraceae bacterium
GCCGCGCGCAAAAAAAAGCACCGCCCCCGCAGGCTTAACCCTTGCAAAAGCGATACTTTCAGTGCGCGATCAGGGGCTCGAACCCTGGACACCCTGATTAAGAGTCAGGTGCTCTACCAACTGAGCTAATCGCGCTTATTCGTGTTTTTTACTCATCCCTAACAAGCAAAGATGATTATAATACAAAGTTCTGCGGATTGCAACCCCCTTTTTTATATTTTTTTTATTTTTTGCTTTGGGTTTTTTACAATTCATCCCCTTGCAACCATCCTGCAAATCCTCTATACTGTATGTGGTATAGGTGCGCCGCCAGGGTCATTTCCTGCGCGTATTTTGATATAACGGCGTGCATCTGAAAGGACTTTACTTCATGAAACAGAATTCTGCTATTAATAATGAAGAAATAAATAAAAAAGCGTCAGCCGACGATACTTCTGCCAATGGCGATGCCAGACGCACAACGGAGCCGGTATCCCGGGGCAAAAGCCAGCGTTTTATCAAGAACAACCAGTATTTTACTATCTGCATTTACGGCGGTATCATGGTACTCATCTCCGCCATCATTTTCAAATGCGTTATTGATATTGAGCAGACCAAAGAATGGCTCGGTCAGATTTTTTCCATGCTCAGCCCCTTTCTCTTCGGAGCATTGCTGGCATACATACTGAATCCGATGGTACATATGTTTTACCGGTGGATCGGCCGCATCCTGGGGCACACGAAATTCAGGCTCAGGCACAGCATCCATACGGTGCTGTCCATACTGATCACATATGTCATTGTGTTCGGATTTGTTATTCTTACTCTGGTTTTCGTGCTTCCGGAGATCACGAAGAATATCATTGATTTCGTGAATTATATTCCAACGGCGTATAACATGCTCATGGATATGCTGGCGCGGCTGCAGGAGCGTTTCCCTTCGCTGGACATCTCAGCGATCAGCAAGCCGATATCCGACGCCGTACCGGAACTCATTTCGACACTGCAGGGCTTTGCAACGAATATGATCCCGGCTCTTTACACGATATCGATGTCGATCGCCGGATGGGTCGTCAATCTTCTTCTGACCGTTATTGTATCTATTTATATATTGTATGATAAACGCCGGATGATGCGTGTCTCCTGGAAGATGATCTATGCCTTTCTTCCTGAGAAGCACATACCGGCCTGCAAGGAGATCCTGGCGGAATGCAACCGCCTGTTCAGCAGCTTTGTGGTAGGGAAGTTTATTGACTCTCTTATCATAGGCGTTCTCTGCTTTATTCTGATGACGATCATGCGGCTGCCTTATACGCTGCTGATCAGCCTGATCGTCGGCATTACGAACATGATCCCGTATTTCGGCCCTTTTATCGGGGCTATACCGGGTATCCTTATCATGCTGTTCATCAGCCCGCTCAGCGCAGTGGCTTTCACGATCCTGATCCTCTGCCTGCAGCAGTTCGACGGCCTGATCCTTGGCCCGAAGATTCTTGGGGGCTCCACCGGCATGAAACCTCTGTGGATCATCTTCGCGATCACTGTGGGCGGCAAGCTTGCGGGGGTGATCGGGATGTTCCTGGGTGTGCCGCTGGTGGCTTTCATCAGCTATCTTCTTGACCTTTACCTGAATCACCGTCTTAGGAAGAAAAACGTGACCGATTCTATGATAGACGGCGCATTAAAAAATCTGGAGCTGGACGATTGATCCGGCTCCAGATTTTATGAGCGGGACCGCGAGAGGAACATTGCTGCCAAAGCGGCTCGCGGCCCGCGCGGGCGGACAGGGGCGATAACTCTCCCCTATCCGATTTACGTACTCAGGAACTGCCGGGCTTTGAAGCGCCCAGCATTTTCTTCACTTCATCGAAGGATCTTCGCAATTTCAGCGCCTTTTTATTCAGCGCCGGTTTATCGTAGGTCAGCAGATACAGTTTTTTCCGAATGCATCCCGGACGCATCATATTCTCCTTTTTTCTTCTTATTTATATAGTAGCCGGATATCCGCGCAGCGTTACAACATCAGGACGATCGGACAGGGGAGAGTGATCGGCCATGTCCGCCCGCGCAAGCCGCGGGCTGCTTCTGCAGTAATATTCCTCCCGCGGCTCTGCGCAAAGACAGCAGGAACACCGGGCGTCAGCTATTCCGGGAAATGATCATCTTACAGATCGGATTCCCCTGGGAAGAAAAGCGCTCCTCATATTCCGTCATGATATTGCCCTGCATCATTTTCCCGTCATGATGCAGATCGAAGGTACTCTCCTCCAGGATCCATCCGGCCTCCTCTGCCTGCTCCAACGCGAATTCAAACAGTGTACGGTTGTCCGTTTTGAACTCCACTTTTCCCTCCGGCTTCATGATCCGGTCATAACGCGCCAGGAATTCCTTGCTCGGAAGACGCCGTTTCGCGTGCCGGTCCTTCGGCCAGGGATCCGAAAAGTTCAGATAGATGCCGGACACCTCGTTCTCTCCGAATACCTCCGGCAGTTCCTCCGCGTCCATCCGGAGGAAATACAGATTGGATAGCCCCGGAAGCTGCTCCCGCTTCTCCAGGGCTCGCAGCAGCACACTGGAATACTTCTCAATGCCGACATAATTTCTGTCCGGATGGCGCATCGCCAGCTCCGTAATGAAGCGCCCCTTCCCCATACCCACTTCGAGATAAATCGGGTGTTCATTTCCGAACACTGCATCCCAGCAGCCTCTCTTTTCCTTCATCACATCTTCATGCACAACAAATCTGCTGGCAGCTATCGCTTCCCGGGAACCGGGTATATTTCTCAGTCTCATGCTTCTCTCTCCATTTATTATTTTGTTAACATCTCTGCATTTCTGTCACATTTCCATTTTACCGCTGTAGATATTTTCTCAAAAATCTCTTAAATGTCAAGCATTTCCCGCATTTTTTCGTTTCATTCAGAATACCGGAGGCGGTTTTCCCGCTGGAAATCTTTTCATTTTTTATTATCTAGTTGTTGACTTTTTGTTAAATATCGGGTACTATTTTAAATAAGATTTAAAGAATTTGTAATTTTTATCTATAGAGGATTTTGAGAGGATATGGTGTTATGAAAAAACGTAAGGTGCTGGCTCTGCTCTCTCTTGCCGGCCTTATGGCCCTCAGTTCGCCGGCCATGACAGCAGAAGCCGCCTGGAAGAAGACTTCCGCCGGCTTGATGTACACACAGAGCGCATCACCCGGATATGTTACCGGATTAAAAAAGATAGGAAAATACTATTACTATTTCAACTCCAAGGGCATCGTGCAGAAGGGATTCCAGACGATCAGCAAGAAGCTGTATTACTTCGAATCCCACGGCAGGATGGTGACCGGGTGGTTCACCACTGACGATGGCAAAAAATATTATGCGGACGAAAACGGCGTCCTCGCCGTAGATAAATGGGTGGGCGTTTACTACTTCCAGTCGGACGGCTCTATGGCGGTAAATGCATGGATCTACGGGAAGTGGGTCGGCGCGGACGGCAGATACACCGGAGTCCAGAACAATGTCGGATGGGTCAAGGACGGCGGCAAGACATACTACTATGATTCCAACAGCCAACTGGTGAAGGGCTGGCTGACTATCGATGGCAAGACGTACTATATGGATTCCGTCACGGGAGCCATGAAGACGGGCTGGATCACCGTGGGAACTTCCAAATACTATGCTAACAAAAATACCGGTGTGATCCTGACCTCCAGGTGGAAGAGCGGCAAGTATCTGAAAAGCAACGGCGCTATGGCCACGGGCCTGACAACGATCGGCAAATACACCTACTACTTCACTTCCTCCGGCACAATGAAAAAAAGCTGCTGGATCAAGCTGAATAAAAAATATTATTATTTCAACAAAAAAGGCGTTATGCTGAAGAGCAAATGGCTGAACAAGAAGTATTATCTCACTGCGGACGGCTCGAGGGCTTCCGGATGGACAACGATCAAAGAAAATACATACTACTTCGATTCCTCCACCGGCCTTCGGAAGACGGGCTGGCTTTCCGTTGACGGACAGCGTTACTGGCTGAACAGCAGCGGAGTCCTGCAAAAGGGACGGTGGCTGTGGTCCAAGAAGTATTATGCGTCAAAGGATGGTTCTGTACTCAAGGGACTGAATGCAGTCGGCAAATATATTTATTACTTCAACACGAAGACCGGTAAGAAACTGACCAAGACTCTGAAGACCGTCGGCTCCGACACGTATTACTTCCAGAGCAACGGCACGGCAGCCAAGAGCAAATGGGTGAAGATCAGCGGGAAGTACTATTACTTCCAGAGCACCGGGAAGATGGCGAAGAGCACCTGGGTCGGCAAGTATTATGTAGGTTCTGACGGCGCAAGGACCGGACAGACAAAGACTGTCGGATGGTCCACGGTAAACGGCAAGAAATACTATTTCGACAGCAGCGCCAATATGGTCACCGGATGGCAGACCATCAGCGGCAGCACGTATTACTTTGATGCCAACGGCGTGATGCAGACCGGTATCCAGTCCATAGGCAGCAAGAAGTATTACTTCTATTCGGACGGGCACATGGCTGTATCCATCACTATCGTAGTGGGTTCCAAGCAGTATACGATCAACTCGAATGGCGTCATCACCAGCGAGGAAAGCCTGAAGGTCTCTGACAGCACCAAGGGCGGTCAGATCGTCAACTTCGCACTGCAGTATGTCGGCAATCCATATGTCTACGGAGGTACCAGCCTGACAAACGGCGCAGATTGTTCCGGATTTGTCCAGACCGTGTTCGCGAACTTCGGCATTAAGCTGCTCCGCGTGGCGGATGACCAGATGAAGGGGCCGTCCAGTTCTTATATTAAGAATTACGGATACAAGCAGGCTGTTGTGGTTGATATCAACAGCATCCAGCCGGGAGACCTCCTCTTCTACGGTTCCGGCAATTATGCATCCCATGTCGCGATCTACATAGGCAATGGGAGGATCGTACATGCCAGCAATTCACAGCCATACCCGGCAGGCGGCATCAAGATCTCCAATTACAATTACCAGACACCGATTCGGGCAGTGCGGTACTGGAGTTAAAACATATGCCCGCCGGGCACACTTTAAAAAGGAGCTTTCGCTTTGAAAGCTCCTTTTTTAATTGCCATGCATGCGAAAGGAAGCTCCGGTGGAGGTTCCTTTTCGTTATCCGCTCTTTTTTGCATTTTATCACATTCACCAAAACGTTCGTTCTTTAAAAAAACTATGTAAACCAGGTTATTCACCGCAAAAAATGTGGATAATGTGGATAAGTCGGTGCATAATTCCTTTTTATCGCATTTATCAATCCACATTTGTGTGGATAAACTGCGAATATTTTGTCGCCCGTCTGAGCTGC
>CAYLPF010000115.1:0-5309 GCA_964385485.1 uncultured Lachnospiraceae bacterium
CAAAATCATGCTTTTTTCTTATAGAATGGCCGTTCTGTCACAACGCCGTCTCCGTCATAGTCCAGCGTAATATGGTCGCCCGGCTTCACTTTATCTGCGTCCACCAGCCCAAAGCCAACCCATTTTCCTACCGTAAATCCATACGTGAACTTGGTACAGTGGCCGATCAGCTCGCCGTCCTTGAATATGTACGCGCCATAAGGCCCTCCGTGCGCCTTGTAAAAGCTCTGGTCAACGGTAAATCCGATCAGTTCTTTCGTCCTCGGCTGATCCTTTGCCGCCAGCGCCGCTTCTTTTCCCAGGAAGTCTTCCTTGTTCCAGTCGATCATCCAGTCCATGCCGGTAACAAAGGGATCTGCCTCATCAATATCCGTCACAAGATACAGTCCCGCCTCCGTAGCCAGCGTATATGCCATCACGTCAAATTCATCCACCTTTACGGCGTCATATTTCGGAGAAGCCTCTGTCAGGACTGCCTCCAGCTTCCCACAATCTTCCGGTTTGATATAGATCTCATAGCCTGCTTCGCCGGTATATCCGCCTTTGGCTACCTTCACTTCCAGATCCCCGATCTTATTATCCACGATCTGGAAGCGTTTCTGCCCGGAAGGATCGTTTTCCGTCAGGGATTCTACCATGGCGCAGGCATTCGGCCCCTGCACGGCGTACATATCCACCTCTTTTGTGATCTTACGGAAGGATACCTCCAGGCCGTCCCTGTGATTTTCCAGCTCCTTCAGCGTCCTGGGCGGATGCAGGTTTGAGATCCAGTAACGGTTCTCTTCCAGACAGAAAATAACACAGTCATCCTGCGGGATCCCATCCTCGGTCAGCATCATTGTATATCTTCCTCTTGTGGGAACCAGTTTTGCAATATTCGAAACATATACCCGATCCAGCAGCTTACAGGCATCCGGCCCGGTCACTTCAATCAGATGGTGGGTGAAATAATACCAGCCAGCCGTATTTCTGACTGCTTCATGCTGCTTTCTGCAGCTTTCGTCCGTATTAATCAATAACATATTTTTTCTCTCCTCTTATAATATGTTTATAAGTTACCAGCAGCGGTCGGATGATGACCCTGCAACACGCCTGCCGCGCAGCCGTTAACAGGCTCATATCTCCTTCCGGTTTCAGTTTTCTGCGCCATCAAAATTGTTGATCCCGAGATTCGGCTTCGGCCTGCGGAAACCGATCGGTACCTGATGGATGATATAACGGATCTTGTTGTTTTCGTAATCCTCTTCAAAGTCCACGGACCATTTTGCCCCTACCAGCGTCTTTACATTTCCGTTGAAGAGATGCTTATACAGCTCATTCAGTTCCGGATACATTCCCATCATATCCCAGCGGGCCATATCGCCCTCAACGACAGTCTCCTCCGGCGTAAACTTTGCAAATGTGCATTCTACATCCCTTGCCTGGAAACACATGGAGATCCATGAACCCATGACACGGCTGTCCTCAACATCCGCCGGGACATTCATCCATTCTCTGGCAGCCTTCTTTGTGTTGAAATCCACAAACTCAAACTTTCCGCACGCCTCAAACATCGCAGGAGCCGTACGATCCCACAGCTCGATCTCCTCATCCGAGAATTCGTTGCGGTAAAGATCGATCGCATTATACGCATACGCAATCGGATAGCCGCCCACATTCTCCTGATAAAGCTCCCCGGCTGTCCATCTTGCGCCGGTCGGCGATTCAAAATAGCCGGTATCCATAAATTCCGGATATGGTTTATGCTTCCAGCCCTTTTCCCTCGTCTTCGCTACTGCCGGTCCCCAGACCGCCCATTCTCTGTGCTGATCGTCAAACTCGTCGTTCTCGTTCGTGTTCGGATGTTTGCCATATTTCCGTTTTGTCTCCTGTACCGCCACACAGTAATCATCCCCGTTTCCGATCCGCTCCGGATCCATGGCGTTCAGCGGACATCCCGCCAGGCCATAGCAGAAATGGCAGCCGCCGCCCAGTGAAAGGTCGCAGGCCTCCGGCCCGGCGATATCATAATCACAGCGGTGTATTTCCTTTTCAAAACGGTCATTCGTTGTATACCAGATCTTTCCGGAGATCAGGTTCATCGTATCACCCTTGTCCGCATAGACTGCGGCGCGGATCTGCCCGTTCTTCAAAAACGGAGGAATATCAAACCGATCCTCAAACGGTTCGATCTGTCCTGCGTCCGGATCCCAGCAGCCGTCCATGAACATCGCCCAGTTATCTGAGAGCATCGTCTGCAATCTGTCATAATCCGGGACTACGATCCGCATCGTATGCATGGTAGCCACGCAGAAAGCTGCGCCATTGCGGCTCAGAAAATCATATGTTTCGCGGAATCCCTTGATCGCATCCCAGGGGGACGCCATGCCGCGGTACAGACGCATATTGCTGTCCGCATCCCTCAGATTTACGTCTGAAATATTATACGGATAACACTTTGCGGCTTTTTTCACTTTGTTATCTGCCATATCAAATATCCTCCTTCAACTTGAAACCTGCATTGCAGTAATATGAATTTATTATAAATGAGAACTGTATTTTCACCAATCGTTAAGGTGTCGGAAGCTTGGCAGCGATTTATGCGACAAACGGCGGTCTGAATTTTTTCGTTATTTCCTTTTCTCCTCGTTTTTTCCGAAATATTCCCGCTCTTTCCGGCAAATTTAAGCACCGCGGTGCAACATCTGTCGGATTTTTTCTGCCCGCTTTTCATGTAATCTGTGGGATTTCTATTCACTCGCCCCTCATGTAAAATACAGTTAAACAATGCGTTTCATCTGATCCGATGAACGAAAAAAATAATATTCACAGGAGGTTTTATCATGGCACTTAATCGTAAATCAAAGGTAAAAGAAATCTGCTCAAATGAACAGGCATACGCAATTCTCCAGAAGCATATCCCTACTCTTGACCGGGATAATCCGCAGGTAGCGCCGTCCTTCGGCATGACCATCCAGGCGCTGCTTTCCTTCCCGGCCAGCAAATGCCCGAAAAACGTCCGCGAGGCATTCTTCGCTGAACTGGAAGCGGCAAACATTGAATAGAAGCGTATCGGAACCGGAGCTTTTCCGGTTCCTTTCAGATACAGGAAGTTTTAGCTGAAAGGAAGTGAAAGCGTATGAATAAGATAGTAAGAACGGTATTGGGAGATATTACTCCTGCCCAGATGGGGTATACCTCTCTCCATGACCATACTTTTCTGGATATGCGCACAGCCGCATCGTATCTGAAAAGTATTTTCTTTGATGTACGGGAAGAAAATCTGGAATTCATTCCGGAGAATTATAATTATCTGAAAAGCGGAACATATCTGCTCTGCAAGGAGCTGCAGGTCATCGACGATCTGCCGGGTCTTATAAAAGAATACCGGTATTTCAGAGAACTCGGCGGACAGACCGTCGTAGAACCTTCTCCGATGTTCGTCCGCGGAGATATCCGGCAGGTCGCCGAATTGTCAAGACAGACCGGACTTCACTTTATCTGCGCCACAGGCCTGTACCACGACACGGCTATTCCGGCTGAAGTAAAAGAAAAAGACATTGATTTTTATTATCAGCTTATGAAAAAAGAAATTGATGAGGGCATCGACGGAACGGACATACGGCCGGGCCTGCTCAAATGTGCGCTGAACACGTGCAGCGAAACCGAACAGAATATCGTAAATGCCTGCGTCCGTCTCTCGGCAGAGACAGGCCTCTCTGTCCATGTCCATACGGAACCGACCGTAGACGGCGGCGATATCATATCCATTCTCGGGAAAGCCTGCGAATCATATCAGGTCAGCCATGAACGGGTTCATATCTGCCATCTGGATAACCGCATTATCGCAGATACCATGGTGACGGATTTTCTGGAAGAACCGGAAACACAGCGCACGCTGAATCTGGAGCTTCACAAAGAGCTGCTCTCTCAGGGATATACCATCGGCCTCGACACATGGGGGATGCCGATCCACAACATCAATATGTTCATGCCGGATGACTTCGACCGGCTGAAAGCGCTGATCACGCTGATCGACCTCGGTTACGAAGACCAGATCACGCTGGGAAATGATTTTTCCAGCAAGATACAGTGGCGGACCTATGGAGGGTACGGCTGCACAAGATTTGCTGAATTCGCCGGAGAATTGATGGAAATGATGGGACGTGAAGAACAGTACCACAAGCTGGTCTTTGAAAATCCCGCACGGATCATGCAGTTCTGATCACAAAAACCGCCGCGCAGTTTCATCGGCACTGCCTGTGCCGTCTGCTGTCTGCGGGGAAAATAAAATTTGGAGGTATTATTATGGGTAACTTATTACAGGGACAGGTCGCAATCATCACAGGCTCCGGCCAGGGCATCGGCAAAGAGCTGGCGCTCTGGATGGCGCGTGAAGGCGCAAAGGTCATCACAAACAACAGGAAAAAAGGGTCTTCCATGCAGGCGCATGACGGAAAGACTGTAAAGCTCCAGGAAGAAGATATCAAAAAGATCTCCGCAATTATCGGAGACGCTGAGACTGCCGCCGCTTACGTCAATGCGGACGCACAGGTGCAGGAAGCGGGCGGCGAAGCTTTCCCGGTATATTCTGACGTCAGCACGGCGGAAGGCTGCAAAAAGCTGGTGGATACCGCCATCGGCCGCTGGGGCAGGGTCGATATCCTCGTCTGCAACGCGGCTGCCACATGGACAGGGAACTTTAAGGATATGACGATCGCCAACTGGGAAACCTGTGTGCGTTCCAAGCTGGATCAGGCGTTCTATCTGATGCATTACGCCGTTCCGGATATGAAGAAACGCGGATACGGGCGCATTATCATGGCTTCCTCAGAAGCTCACATGGGTCTTGAGGGCATGTGCGGCTACAGCGCCGCCTGCGGCGGCATCTCCGCTTACGCAAGGGCCGTTTCCCAGGATCTGGCCGATGACGGCATCACGGTAAACGCCTATACGCCAAACGCCGGAACCAGGAGCTGGTTCAATATGCTGGCTGAATACCGTGAGGAGGGTTACGATGTAGAGGCAATCGAGGAAGGCTCCCCGGCTGCCCAGAAATTCCCGCCGGAGCGTATGATCGGCATGCTCGGCTATATGTGCCTGCCTGAATTCACCGCTACCGGCCTTGTAGTCAGCGTATGCGCGGACGGCGAAGTATCCCTCTGGACCAATTACACAAAATATAATACCGTCTTCAAGGATCTGTGGAAAGACGGCGCGTGGACGGTAGAGGAAATCCGCGAAAAGATGCCGGAGCTGCTCCATAAAGTATTCTACACAAAAACCTCTCTGGCTGTCACAAAATCAGAATATTAACTATATGCGCCAAA
>CAYLPF010000116.1:0-5273 GCA_964385485.1 uncultured Lachnospiraceae bacterium
CGAACAGCTTTTACTATTGCGATGAACATTTTTCCTACATCCAAACGGATATTGAAAAGCGGATTTTCGGAATTATGCTCGATAACCTGAAAGAAAACGAACAGCTTATTTTTACCACGCATAATACCGATATGCTGGATCTCAACCTTCCCAAGCATTCCTATGCGTTTCTCAGGAAAACGGCGGCAGATGATGAATACCATGTTTCGGTTATGTATGCCTCGGATATTCTGAAACGGAATACCGACTCCATCCGCTGCGCCGTAGAGAACGATGTGTTCTCTTCCTTGCCGGATGATTCTCTGCTTGATATACTGGAAAAGGGGTGGGCTGATGAAAAGTAACTGCATTTATTTCGTGGAGGGAAAATGCGAGGCTGCGCTTTTGGCAGCATTGAAAGAACGCCCGCAGAGAATCCTATCCGGCAGGGTTAAGATTTTTAATGTCATAACAAACCTGATTCCCCGTTCACAGCTTATAACGATTCAGACCGGAACAACTTGATTCACACGGAATATCTATCTATAGTACAGTTTAATGTTAATTGGCAAAAATAAAAGGGGAGGACGGCTCCCATCCTCCCCACCACGCCCGTCCCCTGCGTTACGCTACAATCCGGAGTCCCTTTCCGTCTCCGCCATAGGCATACACGTGGCCGGACAGGTAATCCTCCCTCGCCAATAAGCCGTTCACTTCCCCGACAATTCCAGCCATCTCCTGATATGTCGCCCGTTTATCATCCGGCACAATGATGACCTCGTGTATGGAACTGGGCAGCACAATAAAATCGCCGATCCTTCCATGCACCGTTTCAAGGGTTTCGCTGTCGATGATCTGCGACGCGCCGAAGGTTCCGGCACGGTTCGTCAGCACATACATCTTAAACTTTTCAGCTTCAGAAGGGTTCCAGTCCCCAGCAACCTCCCCGAGCGCTTCCCCATCCTGCGGGCTGGCGGACAGGATGCTCTCGACCGTCTCATAAATACTACGGAAACGGCTCCCTCCGTCCCTGCGCATATTAGCCATTGCGGCTCGGTATAAATCTTCTTCGGTCTTTCCCCACAGCTGCATATGCTGGCTTTTAACGCGCACATATCCCTTACTGTCACCGAAATCGCAGAGACAGATCTGGTAACTCACTGATAAGTCCAGAAATTCCCGGGAGGGCATGGTTTCCAATGCCTCCTTATTCATCCCCGTATTGACCAGCTTCGGGAAAATCAGCGGTTCTGCTTTCTCCCAGCACGTCAGGATATCCGCAACCGCCAACAACGCATCCGCCCTTCCTTCCATCAGCTCCCCATAAATATCCGCTGCGGCCTCTTCCACAGACAGGCTTCCACCGAGGTATGCGTCATAATGCCCGTCGAGATACGCTTTCGGTCTTATGGTTTCCTGCCCTTTCCACATGGTAATCCCGTTTCTTAAGACGCCGTTATTGGCTTCGTGCGTATCAAGGGATACCTCAAAGTCTCCGCCGGCTTTTTCCCTGACCAGCTCCAGTACGCTGCCTGTAAATTCGTCTTTTGTCATTCTCATCATCCATCCTCCTATGCTGCTTTCCTGCTTTTTGTTTTCCGCAGGCAGTTCATCGCATTCCGGTAATTTTCCTCTGACATCTCGTCAATGCTGCCCACCCCGTACCTTTTCAGCACAGTATCCAGTGCGACGCCGGTTCTCACCAGTTCCCGGCTGACCGCCTCTATCCTCTCTGAGCCTTCCGGGGTTGTCTGAGCAGCGCCGCCACTGTGGATGGCGCCCTGTCCCGTCTCTCCATAATTAGTTCCATCCTGCGGATATTGTACACCCTCCGTTTCAGCGCCGCCGGGATTCCCAAAGCGGTAAACTACCCTGCCGTCCCGGTTCAGGATCAAAAGGGCGCATATCTCCCGGTTTTCATTGTAGGAGATGGAGCGCACCTGGAATTTGTCATAAGTATAATATTTTTCGCCGCGGCTCTGGATATTGGCCTTGGAGGCCGGTATCCATATGAACGGGGCCTTATACAGTTCCCTCCCGATTCCCCACAGGACACAGGCGCGCTTGAAGCTGTCCGACGCCTGCCCTTTTTCTTTTTCGGTATAGCTTTCCGTGCCGACGTCGGCTTTCGATATCCACTGTGCCTTCTGCTCATCCCATACGGAAACAGTGCAATATAGGTTCCCTCCGATCATGGTATGGCTCCTCTGCCAGTTCTCCGGCCCGAATGCCTCGTCCAGGAGCTTCATGTCCACCCTGGCATCTTTATACAGAAGGAGCGTCAGTCCCTTCTCGTTGATTGTGCCCACCCGGCACTCGATTTCCTCCGCCCTCAGCAGGCGTATTTTCTTTTCCTCCATGCTTTTATGATTCCTCCCATATAATGCGGGGCAGTTTCCCGTCATGCGACCGAAAGCCTCCGGTACTGGCTCTGGGAAAGGTACGCCCCGTAAATTTCAGGCTTTTCCTCCTTCAGCCGCCTCGCATCGACCATGCTTTTTGTAACAGGTTTCCATACGACTTTCCTGTCGCCGACAATACCTACCTCGTTATCCTTCATGTAATTCTTAAGCTGGTTCCCCGCCGCATTCTTTTCTGTTTCCAGCGCCTTTAGCTGGCGGGAAAGCTCCTCATAACGTTCACAGACCGGGAGCGCTTCTTCCGGGAGCTGGATGGTGCCTCCATTGGAAACGGGAAACCGGTTATTCAGATACGCCGTCGTCGCATCCGAGCCATCCGGCAATGGTTCTTCCCCGCCGAGTACATACTTCTCCCAGAAATGTTTTTCCATCGCAATGATCTTTGCGATCATCACCTCATCCCGGACGGCTTCATGGCAGAAGAAGTGGTTTCCCCCTACCAATGCCGCAATGTATGTTTTCTTCGCCCCCGTGACTGCCATATAGTGCTGAATCTGCAGCATATATTCCGCCGGTATTCCGTCTTCCCATACTTCCTGCTTAAACGCGGATGCCGTCTTGGCTTCAAAGATGGAGAGGCTTCCGTCCGGCTCCCGGATTACCCCATCCAGGTTTGCCAGCATGAACGGATACTCCGCACTCTGAAGGAGTGCGTTCCTGGCACGGACGCGGATACCGGTACGCAGGGTAAATTCCTTCCGGACGACCGGCTCCAGAACCGTTCCAAAATATGCATACTCGGATTCCGTCTGCTCCGGTTCTATCTGGCCGGTCTTTTCAAGCCAGAGCTGGTGTACCGATTTAAACGGGTTCAGCCCCGCAATGATGCTGACGTCTGAGCCGCCGATCCCCAGAGTTCGGTAATGCAGCCACTCCTCACGACTCAGGTTTTTTGTTTTAACGATCACTTTCATGTATGATATCCTCCTTTTATGCAAGGCTCCCGCAACAGCAAAATGCCATCGCAGGAGCCCTCTTCGGATGCCCACTGGTAAGCATCCCTTTATGCCGCCATAGCCATCTGATATGCCTTGTCAATCATCGGGTTCCCATCCACCGTGCGGGCGAACAGGCTCTCCTTATATGTGGCGCGTTCCCGGAGTGGCCGGGCATGTGTGGCAAAGTCCGACACCGCATTGACAAAGCGGTAGCCATTCTTGCCGATATGCTGCAGGTCTGGTGCGTCGAAATAGCGATGTTTCAGGTCATTCCTCAGACGGACGACGTTCCTGTGCTGCTGTGGGGTCGCATTCTCCGCTTCCGGGATCAGCTCGTTGATGAACTCCATCACCTTCGTGTCCGTCAGCCGTACCTGTGCCAACCGCGAAAAACTTGCGCCAAGTTCGGCCATGTACCGCCCTGCATACAAGAGCGTGTGCCTTGCCTCGTCCATCTTGCCGTCAATGTCACCTGTGTGGTGGCACGACCAGCACCGCTTCGCCGTGGAAAGCGCCAGGTTCAGCGTGTTGCTGCACACCACGCGCACAGGCGTCATTGCCACTTTGATGGAACCGCTGCCGTCATGGGCGTTCATAAAGACCAGGTACGGCGTGATCTCCTCCCCATTGATGATGTACTGGTTCGGGATACGCGCAAGCATCCAGACATGGCGGCCGCCCTGCAGGCTACCGGCTGTCTCATAACGGACGCCCTCGCCGAGCAGCTCATCCGTGAATGCAAATGCCTCGCTGTTCTGTACCACACGGTAACGGTCTGTGACAATCCCGAGTACGCTCCCGTCGCTGTCACGCACGTTTGCCTTGAAACCCGGAATGGGTGCAAAGCCATCTGCCGTGGTGATATCCTTCTGGATGACATCCCAATCAAGCCCTGCCAATTCCAGGGCGCTCCCGGAATCCGGCGCCTCCGCGACAACCGTTCCAAGCCCGTGCCACGGTTTTTCCCTTACACTGAACATCGTTTCTACTAATGCTGCCATAATAATTCCTCCAATCTTCCTTTTTATTTTTATTTTATGATGGCTCTGATACAGGAAACGCAGTATTGCTGCGCTTCTTCACATTTATAATATTCGTTTACAATAGTGGACTTTTTCATCCCTGTGTGCTGGCGGGAACCCCTTTCTACGTTCCTCTATGTTCCCATATACGGGTTTCGGAGCTAGTCCGGCCATATGCAGTTTTATAATATACAATTCATTTCCGGAAGACCTCCATCATCCCCTTGGAACGATATGCCCTGGCCAGCCACTGGTGTTGTCATAGGCCTCTTCATCTTCTTTCTCCTCCACGCAAAAACGCCCCTGCCATTTCTGGCAGGGGACGTCCCATTTTATAATCACTGTTTGATTTTTCTTATTGCTGGAAATGCTTTTGCGGATATCTTATTTCAGAATTATTTCCAGTATTCCTTCTCTTGCATTACTCACATTCATCCTCTTCTTCCCAGCAAATGACGTCGGATACAATCATCCCCGGCTCACATTCGCCATCGGTACCGCTTTTCTCCGATGGTATGATGACAAACCGTTCCTCCCGCGACTGCGCATTGGCAATATATTCTTCCAATTCGCTTATCGCCGCGCCATTTTCCATGAGGACATAACCCAGTTCACCCATGGAAACATCCCCGGTTTCCTCATTATACCAACTTTTGAAAAGAATGCCGGATGCCACTCCGCTCTGCTGCGCAAATGAGAGGGCAGCATCCCTCTCTTCCCTTAACAAATTCCTGATCTCCGCTTCTCTAAGCGTATCCTGATTAATTACCATTTTTCTTTTTCCTCCTGAATTAATACTGTTTAGACAGCATTTTCACAGATGCTTCCATTTTGCAAAATGCCGCGGCCCATCGACAGGAATGGTCGAAATTTTATTACCAGAATGTTACCACAGAAGCGAAAAGATGCCGGAA
>CAYLPF010000117.1:0-5263 GCA_964385485.1 uncultured Lachnospiraceae bacterium
CTGATAACCTTCACGATATTCAGCGACGCCGGGCACTTCTCCACGCAGCGGCCGCAGCCGACGCAGGAATACATCCCGTCATTGTTCGCCGGGAAATATACGAGCTTGTGCATAAATCTCTGGCGGAAACGCTGCATCTGGCTTGTCCTGTTGTTGCCGTGAGCCATCATCGTAAAATCAGAATACATACAGGAATCCCAGCAGCGGTACCGCTGGATGCCGTGTCCAGTATCGTAATCCTTGATGTCGTAGCACTGGCACGTCGGGCAGACGAAGGTACACGTTCCGCAGGCAAGGCACGGCTTATACAGCGTCTCCCACAGCGGAGAATCAAATTTTTCCGAAAGCGCGTCTCCGTTCCAGCCCTCCAGGGAAAGGTGCGAGTACGGCAGCTTCTCTGTGATACCGCGGATCGCCGTTTTTTCTGCTTCCACCGAAGCCTCCTCCTTCGCGTCCGCGTTTTCCAGAAGGCTTTCCGCTGTCCTTGTCAGCGCTTCGCCCTTTTCGGTGAGAGCCTTCCAGTAAAGCACATTTTCCACCATCCATACGGCCACATCCGCGGACGGCTCGGCGCAGTCTGCACCGAATACCTTGCAGAAGCAGGATTCCTCCGGCTCATGGCAGGCCATGGCTACGATGGCGCCGTGTTCTCTTCTTGCCGCATAGAATGTATCCACCGGGTCGGAGAGGAATACCCGATCCAATACCTCTATTCCCTTTACGTCACACGCTTTCATGCCGAATACGACAAAGCTCTGATCCTTTAATTTTTCGGGATGAATGCTGAGCTTTTTCCCGTCCTTTATCACCGTATAGAGGTTCTCGCTCTGCGGGAAAAACGCATCCTTCGGGGATTTTACCGTCTTCAATGTATCAAGATCCACCCGCGCATCCTCCGTCCAGACCCCGAAATTCACCTGGCCGCTGATATTTACAGGCAGATATAATTCCTGCTCTGCTGCAATAAGCCGGAATAGTGCGGGCAGATTTTCTCGTGCAATCTTATACATACGTCACCCTCTCTTTCCTGCGATGCCCGGTTCTGCGTCGTCAAATGAAAAGTCTGTCAGCGGAGCCAGGGCCTCTGCATCCTCCCCTGCCTGATACTCGCCGTACAGCTCGTCGATGTCCTTTATGAACTTGCGGTTAAACAGGTGCAGCGGAATCCCCTGCGGGCAAACGCGGCTGCACTCGCCGCAGTCCGTACACCTTCCGGCTACGTGGAACGCCCGGATGATATGGAACATCTTTTCCTCGAAGGAGTCCGCATTCGCCTTCTGGGCGCTGTCAAAATTCGTACTGTCAAATACACATTTGCGGCAGCTGCAGGCCGGACAGACGTTCCGGCATGCGTTACAGCGGATACATTTGCTTAGCTCGCCCTGGAAAAAGGCAAATTTCTTTTCCGGGGACATCGCTTCGATACGCCTTACCTCCTCAAAGCGGTCCGCATCCTTCGTATCCTTTGACTCGCCGATCAGCTCATCATAAATTTTATGTTCTTTTCCCTTGCAGACGCGGCACCGCTCCAGCATAGCGTCCTTATAAGCGCACGTCTTTTCACCGTAAATAGTCCGGATCGTCAGGGTATCACACTCATCCGCAAGCTCGGCGCCCCGGATCTTCCCGATGCCCTTGATCCCCTGTTTCCTGATTTTTTCAATATCCAGCTTACCCTTGCAGCCCACACCGATGATATACGCTTTTTCCCGGTCAACGCGGTGCTCCTTCAGAAGCTGGTTAAAGCTGTATGTATCGCACGGCTTCAGACAGACAAGAGTCTTTCCCTCCAGCTTTGAAGCCTCGATCATATATTTACTTAAATTTGCTCCGCAGAATCCATTGTAAACAAATTCCTGCAAAGACTCTTCTGTCTCAAAGTAAGCCGGCTCAGGGTTGTAGGGCAGATCCCCCGCCTTCCAGCCAAGGGCTCTTGCCACAGTTCCGTCCGCCAGCAGTTCTTTTATCCGGTTGATCAATTCCTGCATCGCAAATCCCCCAATCTCACGTTCTTGCCGAGGGAACAGATTTTTTCCACAAACTCATTCATGGTCTGTGAGAATTTTACGCCCTCAGCAGCGGATACCCATTCCACGCGGGTACGCCCGCTCTCCACTCCGATATAATCCAGCATGGAAAACAGCAGTGTCATCCGTCTTCTCGCATAATAATTTCCGGTGCTGTAATGGCAGTCCCCCGGGTGGCAGCCGCAGAGGATCACGCCGTCTGCGCCCTTCTCGAAGGCCCGGAGGATAAACATGGGGTTCACACGGCAGGAACACGGTACGCGGATGATCTTTACGTCCGCCGGATAGGAAAGGCGGCTGCTTCCTGCCAGGTCAGCGCCGGCGTAGCTGCACCAGTTGCAGCAGAACGCCACGATCTTCGGTCTGAATTCGTTCTTTGCTTCTATCGACATATTGCATCCACCTCCGCGATTATCTGTCTGTTGGAGAATCCCTGCAGATCCATTGCGCCGGACGGGCAGGCAACGGTACAGGCGCCGCAGCCCTGGCAAAGCGCATTGTTCACAACTGCGACCCTTCGCTCCTCCCGGATCCCATGGTCATTTACGAGGCGCGTCTCATACGTGATCGCGCCATACGGGCAGACATTTGCGCACGAAGAGCAGCCGTTACACATCAGCTCATCCGCCCGGGCTGTACACGGATTTGTCAGCAGCTTATCCTTTGCCAGGAGCCCGATGGCCTTGACTGCCGCCGCTCCCGCCTGGGCTACCGTCTCCGGGATATCCTTCGGTCCCTGGCATACGCCGGACAGGAAGATACCGGCCGTCGGCGATTCCACCGGACGAAGCTTTGCGTGCGCCTCTGTCAGGAAATTATTCGTATCGATACTTGCCGTCAGCATCGTAGCGATCCTGCGGACATCCGGATCCGGCTCGATCGCCGCCGCCAGCACTACCATATCGGCTTCCTTCAATATCTGCCGGTTGTCCAGAAGATCAACTCCCTGAACCAGCAGCTTTCCATCCGGCTGCGGACTTACCTTGCCTACCTGGCCCTTGATATAATTTACACCGTACTGCTCCACCGCTCTTCTGTAGAACTCGTCAAAGTTCTTGCCCGGCGTACGCACATCAATATAAAATACCGTGACATTCACATCCGGATACTTATCGCGGATCAGCATGGCATGCTTCGCCGTGTACATACAGCAGATCTTGGAGCAGTAGCTCTTTCCTCTGTCGTCCGCGCACCGGCTGCCAACGCACTGGATGAATACCATCTCCTTCGGCGGTTTTCCGTCGGAGAGGCGCTCCAGATGGCCCTTCGTCGGACCTGCCGCATTCATGATACGCTCCAGCTCCAGGGATGTAATGACATCCTTGCTCTGGCTGTACGCGTATTCATCATAATTGTCCAGCCTGATCATATCGAAGCCTGTCGCAACGACGATCGCTCCGTATTTTTCTGTAATGATCTCATCCTTCTGTTCATAGTCGATCGCGCCGGCCTGGCATACCTTTGCGCAGACGCCGCATTTTCCCGTCCTGAACTTGATGCAGTTTTCACGGTCAATAACCGGAACATTCGGAATCGCCTGGGCAAACGGCGTGTAGATCGCGCTTCTCGTATTCAGCCCCCGGTTAAACTCGCTGGGAGCCTTTTTCGACGGGCATTTTTCCTGGCAGACTCCGCAGCCGGTACATTTGTCCATATTGACGCTTCTCGCCTTTTTGCGGATATCTACGGTAAAGTCCCCAACGAAGCCGGATACCTTTTCCACTTCACTGTATGTATAGATCGTGATCTTCTCATGGGCTGCCGCATCCACCATCTTCGGCGTAAGGATGCACGCGGAGCAGTCCAGCGTCGGGAAGGTCTTGTCAAGCTGCGACATCCTTCCTCCGATACTCGGCGTCTTCTCCACGATATCCACCCCGTATCCCGCTTCTGCGATATCAAGCGCCGTCTGGATACCCGCGATACCGCCTCCGATCACAAGGGCCCGCTTTGTCACGCGGCTCTCACCCGGCTTCAGGGAAGTATTTAAATTCACCTTTGCAACGGCTGCCCGCGCAAGGATCACGGCCTTCTTCGTGGCTTCCTCCATATTTTTATGGATCCAGGAGCAGTGCTCACGGATGTTCGCGATCTCCACCATGTACGGATTCAGCCCTGCTCGCTCAGCCGCCTTCCGGAAGGTTGCCTCATGCATCCGGGGAGAACAGGAACAGACCACGATCCCCGTCAGTCCTTTTTCCTGAATTGCCGATGCGATCTTCGCCTGGCCCGCCTCAGAACACATATACTGGTAATCCTCCGCGTGAACCACGCCCGGTTCCATCCGCATCATTTCCACGACTTTTTTCACGTCTACCGTTGCGGCAATATTACTTCCGCAATGACAGACAAATACTCCGACTCTCTGCAACCTTCTCACCTCCTGTATCTTCTGAACGCGCTGACCAGCAGCTGCTGCGGAAGCTCCGGATCCAGCAGCTCCGGTATCTCATCCGCTGTCAGGTAATTCTGCCCCCTCTGGCGGACCACGAGCTGTCTTGCCGCGTCGATCAGCTTGCCCGGCTTCACATCCCTCGGACACCGTTCCACGCAGGCAAAACAGGAAAGGCATTTCCACAGGGATTCTGAATTCACAAGCGCTTCTATGTCTTCATTTATCACATACGATACGAACTGATGCGGCTTGATATCCATTTCATTGAAGGAAGGGCACGTCGCGGAGCATTTTCCGCATTTCATACATTTCAGCGGATTGACGCCGCTGATCTCTTTGATCATCTCAGCCTGTTTATTTCCGGTGTTCATACGCGCACCTCCTCTTTTACGTCAGATGCCCCTGCATGATGCCGGTACTGTCCGTCTTCACAGCAAAGAACCGTCTCTTCCTTTGCGCCGGGAGCCTCTGCATGACGACTGTACTGCCCGTCTTCACGGCAAAGAGCCGTCCCCTTTTTTACTCCGAGGGCCTCTGCCAGAAGCTCCGTAAAGTAATACACGGGCAGCCCACTGCTGCCGTTCTTCTTCAGATTGTACATACAAAGCGGACAGGCAGTGATCAGCATATCCGCGCCAAACCCTTCCGCACTGTCCATGATCCTGCCGCACATATTTGACGACATCTCTTTTTCTTTCAATGATATGTAACCGCCGCAGCACTCGTTGCGGTACGGGTAAATAACCGGCTCCGCCCCGATCGCCCGGATAAAGTCTTCCATGATCCTGGGATTTTCCGGGTTGTCGAACTGCATGATCTTCCCCGGCCGCAGCAGCAGGCA
>CAYLPF010000118.1:0-5237 GCA_964385485.1 uncultured Lachnospiraceae bacterium
CGAAAAATGACCTGACCGAAGACCGCTGCGAATGGCTGAAGCGAACAACGCAGCTCTATAACCGCTGATTCCGCGGCAGTATTCCTCCCGCGGCTCTGTACAATCGGACAGGGGAGAGCTATCGACCCTGTCCGCCCGCGCGTGCTGCTTCAGCAGCAATATCCCTCTTGCGGCTCTGCGCAGAAAACAGGGGGCGTCCCGCCGGCCTGTCCGGAAAGGGTGCTCCCCGGGACGCGCGAGCCGCATTTGTACTCCTATTTTAAAATAACGGAATTCGGCTGTGTGTGGAAGCTGACGACCTCGCTTCCCAGAGATTCCATCAAGTCAGCGTTTTCCGGCGTCGTATAATTTCCTGTCGTATCATACATCAGCCAGTCCGGCGCATCAAAAAAGGCTACATCCGGCGATACTTTCGTATAAAAATCTGCCAGAAGGCCGCCATTTCCATGGTGTCCCATCTGAATATAGTCCGCCTTCAGCTCATCTCCCCAGGTTTTAAGAAGGTAATCGCTCATGCTCTTCCCCACGTCCGCGCAGAACAGCATCGACTGTTCTTCTCCCTTTACCTTAAACATCATGGAACCGTCATTCAGATAATCCTTTGACAATTCCTCCACGTGCCCGTCGTATGCATTGAAAATATCAAATTCCAATCCGCAGATATACAGTACATCACCGGGATATACGTATTTCAGATCCGGCACATCCAGCGCAAGGAATTCTTCATACGCATCCGTGCTGTCCCATTCTGCGCGTTCTTTGCACTTTTCCGGCGAAGCCATATCGACCGTATAGATATCGCCGATCTCGATCCCCTGCTGTTCCGGATAAATATCCACAAAAGCACTGATATGGTCAAGGTGCGGATGGGTAAGGATCCACGCATCCACCTTCCCTCCCAACTCTTTGATCGTTTCCCGCACAAACGGGCCATCCTCTGTCCAGCCGCCGTCAACGACGATCAGCCCTTTTTCCGGATGATAGATCGTATAAAACATGGAATTAATATCTCTGGGGCCGTACTGCGTGACCGTCCATTCATCCGCGGCAGAATCCGATACCTTCCTGCCTTTTTTTACATTTGAAACATTGCCGGTCACAATATGTACGCCAAAAGCAATGGCACATAGAAGCAGAAGTAAGCTTCCTCCAAAAAGTATTTTTTTCTTCTTCATTTGTTCCCCTTGCGCCCTTCCTCCAAAACTATTACAATAGATATAGAAAATTTTTACAATATATGGAGAACTATCATGATACGAATTATTTTGATCGCGGTTTTTGTCGTTTTCTTCCTGATCCTGTCCATCCCCGTTTTTCTGATCGAATGGGGCATCGGCAAATTCAATCCGGCGCTTCGGGATCTCAGCTCTCTTCGCATCGTCCAGGGCGCATTTAAGATCGTTATCTTTCTCTCCGGCGTAAAGCTGACCGTCATCGGCGAGGAAAATGTCCCAAAGGACACGGCGGTGCTGTACATCGGAAACCACCGCAGTTACTTTGATATTGTGCTGACCTACGCCCGCTGCCCCGGTCTCACCGGATATGTGGCAAAAAAAGAGATGGAAAAAATTCCGCTGCTCTCCCGCTGGATGAAATTCCTGTATTGTCTTTTTCTTGACCGTTCCGATATCCGCGCCGGGCTGAAGACGATCCTGACCGCCATCGATCAGGTCAAAAACGGGATTTCCATGATGGTCTTCCCGGAGGGGACACGTAATAAAAACGACAGTGAGCTGGATCTGCTGCCTTTCCATGAGGGTTCCTTCAAGATCGCGACTAAATCAGGCTGCCCGATCATCCCGGTATCCATCACGAATTCCTCCGCGCTCTTTGAGGATCATCTGCCCTTTGTGAAGAGCGAACCTGTCATTATCGAGTATGGCAGGCCCATTTATCCGAAAGAACTCTCCCGGGAAGAACAGAAATTCCTTGGGCGGTACGTACAGGGGATCATAGAGGAAACGCTTGCCAGAAATGGCGCTTCCCTGAATAAAACATCTTAAAAGCTGCATACAAAGGGAGCGCCGTCTCACGCTGAACAGCTCAGACTGGACGGCGCCCCTTTTTTCTCATAATCCCACATTTTGATGACTATTCCTCAGATGTCTCTACAGCAGCTCTCTCATACTCCTTCAGGATGATCTGCTGGATCCTTTCACGCGTTACGGAGTTGATGGGATGGGCGATATCCCGATACTCGCCGTCCGCGGCCTTCCGGCTCGGCATCGCAATAAAAAGCCCCTTCTCTCCCTCTATCACCTTGATATCGTGTACAACGAATTCATCATCCAGCGTAATAGAAACGACCGCTTTCATTTTTCCGTCTTTTGCTACTTTTCTCACTCTCACATCTGTAATTGTCATGAATCTGTCCCCCGTAGTTTCAATTTTTTATCTTAATCTGTATGTTTACAGTACATACCGTTCGTCGGATTCTGTTACGATCCTGATACCGTCCTCTCCTACGTAGCGCGAATTTGCCCGAATCGTACCGCGGCTCTCCACTATACAGTTCTCGAGATAAACATTGTCACCCAAATACACGTCATTGAGCACAATGGAATTCCTGATAACACAGTTTTCGCCCACAAAGACCTTTTTGAAGATAACCGAGTTCTCCACACGGCCGTTGATGATACAGCCGTTCGCAATGAGGCTGTTCTTTACCACACTGCCCGGATTGTATTTTGCAGGCGGGTTGTCATCCACCTTGGAATACACGTCCGGATACTCCCGGAAAAAGTAATCCCTGACCTCTTTTTTGAGGAAGTCCATATTCGTCTGATAGTAAGAATCCACAGAAGCGATATTGCTCCAGTATTCCCCCATCCTGTATCCATAGATACGCTTCACATCCTTGTAGCGGATCAGGACGTCCCTTACAAAATCATGCCTGCCCTCCTCGATGGAACGCTCGATCAGCTCGATCAACTGGCGCCTGCGTATCACATAAATGCCGCAGGAGATCGTGTGGGAGAGCGCCGCCATCGGCTTCTCATCGAACTGTATGATCCTGCCGTCCTCATTCATTTTCAGCAGGCCGAATCTCGTCACGTCCTCTGACAGAGGGAGATCCTTGCATACAACGGTAATATCCGCTTTCTTCGCAATATGGTATTCCAGCACCTTTGCAAAATCAATCTTATACACGCCGTCGCCGGAAGCGATCACTACGTATGGCTCATGGCATTCCTTCAGGAAATCCAGATTCTGATGGATCGCGTCCGCCGTGCCCCTGTACCAGAAATCATTGTCTGACGTGACCATCGGAGGAAATACGAAGAGCCCTCCCTGCTTTCTGCCGAAATTCCACCATTTTGAGGAACTCAGGTGCTGGTTCAGAGACCTTGAATTGTACTGGGTCAGTACGGCAACCTTCTGGATACCGGAATTGGACATACTGCTCAGCACAAAGTCGATTCCCCGGAAGCTGCCTGCAATCGGCATGGCCGCGATCGCTCTCTTGTTCGATAATTCTTTCATCCTGAAGCTGTTCCCGCCAGCCAGGATCATACCTACCGCTCTCATTGCACATCACCTGCCTTATCTAAAATCTCGCCGCTTGCGAGTACGCCATCCGGATAATCCTCCGGGAGCGTTTCTCCGGTAACAGCAGTATTTTTGCCGATCCTGACGTTCGGAGGGATCACCGTATCCTCCCCCACCACAGCCAGACCGAAGGAATATACGGAAGGCCTTACTTTATTCGGAACCTCCTCGCCGACGCCGAGCTGTGCGTTTTCTCCTATAATGCAGTTTTCAGCCACGATCGCTTTGTTCAGCACAGCGCCGGCCCTGATCACAGTATTCTGCATGATAATGGAATCCCGCACCACAGCGCCTTCTTCAATGATAACGCCGCAGCCGATAATGGAGCTGTACACTTCGCCATATATCTCGGAACCGTCACCGATCAGGCAGCGCTCGATCACTGAGCTGTCAGCCACATACTGCGGCGGCAGAATATCATTCTTTGTATAAATCTTCCAGAATTCCTCATACAGGTTGAATTCCGGGACAATATCGATCAGCTCCATATTCGCTTCCCAGTAGGAACCAAGCGTCCCGACATCCTTCCAGTATCCGTTGTACTGATACGCGACAAGCGTCTCGCCTTTTTCGTGACAGTACGGGATGACATGCTTGCCAAAGTCACAGTTGCTCTGATCCCGCAGTGTGATCAGGGCTTCCTTTAACGCTTTCCATGTAAATATGTAAATACCCATGGACGCAAGATTGCTCTTCGGCTCCTTCGGTTTCTCCTGAAACTCAACGATCTTTCCGTTGTCATCGGCCACGACAATGCCGAACCGGCTGGCCTCCTCCATCGGAACAGGCATGACAGCGATACTGACATCCGCGCCATGCGCTTTGTGATAGTCAAGCATGACCTCATAATCCATCTTATAAATATGGTCTCCTGACAGTATCAGGACATATTCAGGGTTGAAGGACTCCATATAAGCCAGATTCTGGTAGATGGCATTTGCCGTACCGGTATACCACTCTGTCCTGTTCACCTTTTCATACGGGGGAAGTACGGAAACTCCGCCGACATTCTTATCAAGATCCCACGGAATGCCGATGCCGATATGCGTATTCAGCCGCAGCGGCTGATACTGAGTCAGTACACCGACTGTATCAATACCTGAGTTGATGCAATTGCTCAGTGGGAAATCAATAATGCGGTATTTACCGCCAAATGCCACTGCCGGCTTGGCTACCTTTGACGTGAGGACACCGAGACGGCTTCCCTGGCCGCCTGCCAGAAGCATGGCGATCATTTCTTTTCGAATCATGCTATCACCTCTTGCTGTTCTACTTTCAATATTTTATAGGCAACGCCTTTAATCGTTTCCTATTATAGCACAGCTTTTTTAAATAGTGAACATTTTTTACAATAAATTCTGGCTGTTTTCTTCCTTTTTATTGTATTTAGCTTATACGGATTTCCTGTTTCTTTTTTTCTTCTTTTATTTTTATCATTTTATGTTTCTTTATTTTTTATTTTTTGTCTATTTTTACTATTATTCGTTTTTTTCATGTAAAAGACGCAAAAATACCGCCCGCAGGAACCATCTCCGGTTCCTCTTTCTGAAATGCAGCCGGGGCATGAGAAAAACCTTGGAATTTTGCGGTGAAAAGAGTATACTGTACATAAACTTAAGAAATAAGGAGATTGTACCAAATGTATCAGATAAATTACAATCAGCCGGTTCACATTCATTTTATCGGTA
>CAYLPF010000119.1:0-5123 GCA_964385485.1 uncultured Lachnospiraceae bacterium
ATCCGGCGTACCGTATTCCATGACCTCGCCGTGGTATAACACGAGCACATCATCACAAAACAGTTGTACCAGCGCCAGATCATGGCAGATCAGCAAAAATGAGAGATTCCTTTTCTTCTTCAGCTCCATCAGAAGCTCCAGTATCTGTTTCTGCACCGTCACATCCAGAGCGCTGGTAGCCTCATCGCAGATCAGTATGGACGGTTCGATCGCCAGCGCCCTCGCGATTGCCGCTCGCTGGCACTGGCCGCCGCTGACCTCATGAGGATACCGGCCGGCATACTCCGGCGTCAGGCGGCAGATCTCCAGCAGCTCCTCCACTTTTTTGTGTGTATCTGCCCGGCTCATCCCTCTGTTGCGAAGGCTTTCCCCGATACCGTCTCCCAGAGTGCATCGCGGATCGAAGGATTCCATCGGCATTTGAAACACCATCTGCATCTCCCGGTATGTTTCCCGAAGCTCTTTCCCTTTTACACTGGTAATATCTTTGCCAAGCAATACCACTCTGCCTTCTGTGATATCCGTCAGATGAGTGATCATCTTTGCAATGGTACTTTTGCCGCTGCCGGATTCGCCCACGATACCAAGGCATTTCCCCCGCTGAAGCTCAAAGCTCACATCCTTCACCGCTGTGAAGGACTTCTTACCGGAGACAAATACCTTTGTCAGATGTTCTGCCTGTAAAATCGTCTCTGACATTGCTGTTCCTCCTCAAGTGCCGCTGGGGCTGGCTCAGAAATATCTCAGGGCGGATGCCCCTGCCGGTCCTTCTCTGAGATATCCCTGAAACCATGCCGCATCTGCCGAAATGCTCATATCCGCTTCGAGGTGTCCCCACCGCGTGAAAGCCTCAGCACCGAATCCATCAGTCGTTTCGTGTAGTCGTTCTCGGGGTGATGGATGACCTGATCCGTCGGACCGTAATCCATCCTTTCACCGTTCTGAAGCACCAGCACCTTATCCGCCATCGCATTCACAACACCAATATTGTGTGTCACTACGATCATTGCCGTGTGATATGCGTCCCGCATCAGTTTCAGTTCTTCCACCACCTGCTTCTGCACGGATACATCCAGGGCGCTGGTAGGTTCATCCGCCAGCAGCAGCGATGGCCGCTGCATCATCGCCGTACAGATACCGACTCGCTGATTCATGCCTCCGGACAGCTCAAAGGGATAGCTGTCAAGTACACGCTTTGCATCATCCAGGCCGATTTTTCCCATTACCTCTGCTGCCCGTGTGCAGATCTCGCCTTTCGTCACCTTTTCATGCTCTGACATACTCTCGTATATCTGGCCGCCCACTGTCCGGATCGGACATAAGGCAGATTTGCAGTCCTGAAATACCATCCCGATCTCCGGCCCCAGCAGCTTTCGCAGCTCCTTCACCGGCATATCGACAACATTCAGACCTTTATACCAGATATCGCCCCGCGTCACCATGCCGCCTCCGCCCAGAAGTCCCATGATGGCCCTGATGATCGTACTTTTTCCGCTTCCGGATTCGCCTACGACGCCCAGTATCTCTCCCTTGCCAAGCTCAAAGCTGACGTCCTTCACCACTGGTCTTCCATTATAGCATATTGTAATGTGCTCTGCCTGCAGCAATGGTTCCATAATCAGTCCCCTTAATTGATATCCAGATCCGCGGTGATCTCATAGTAATCACATGGATGCGCCGCCATTCCCGTCACATTCGCTTTCGTAACGATACCCATATTCAGATGCGCCACGAAGAAGAAAGCGCAGTCGTCCAGGATCTTCTGCTGAAGCTCTACTGCCAGCTCACTCCGCTTTTCCTGGTCAAATGTCGTATGAAGCTCATCAACCAGTGCGCTTACCTCGTCATTCTGGTAATTACCGTAATTCTTTGAGCCTGTTACAGTGCTGGTAAAAAAGTACTCCGGATCACCGGTGGGCGCTGTCGTGGTGGAACTGAGGTACAGATCGAAATCACCGTTCCCTGCAAAGGTCCTGTGGTCAGCCGTATTATTGATCTGTACATCAATGCCGATCGCCTTCAGCGTATCCTGCGCATACGCAGCCAGCAGCGGCTGCTCAAGACGGTTCGGATACGTCAGCCAGTTGATCGTCAGCTTCTGTCCGTCCTTGTCCACATAGCCGTCCCCGTCTGTATCCGTCCACCCTGCTTCCGCAAGGAGCGCTTTTGCACCCTCCGGGTCATAGGACGGCGCTGTCACAGCTTCATTTCCATAGGCAAAGCTGCCGGGAAACGCGCCGACTGCCGGTATACAGCGGCCACACGCAAGCACACTGCAGAACTGCTCCTTATCGATCCCCATCTCAATTGCTTTTCTTACATTGATATCCTGCACGATCTCCGAATCCATATTGAACTGCCCGAAGAAGCAGCGGCTCGTCGGAATCGAATTGATGGTATAGGAAGGATCATTCTCAAACAGCACATAATTATCATACTGAAGCCCATACGTACCCTGGATATCCCCGGTCTGCAAGGAAGAGCAAAGAGAACCCGCGTCGGAAAACGACTTCACGATGACATTGTCCACCTTTGCCTCGCCGCCCCAGTAATTCTCATTTTTTACCAGCGTGATCTCTGTCGGGCTTACCTCCGTGGCAATGTACGGCCCCGTGCCTGACACGTTGGCGCTGCCGCCCTCGCCCTGAATACCGTATTCCATGTCAATGATGGCGCCGTACGGGTCGCCAAGATAATTGATGATAGCCGGGCATGGCTCGGAGGTATGGATCGTCAGGATCAATCCATCCGCCTCTATGCTGTCGATCAGCAGGTCGCCCGGCGCCCGGTCATGTACTTCCACCAGATGCTCCAGGCATTCCTTTACCGCCTGTGCATCCATCGTCCTCCCGCTCGAAAACTGTACGCCGTCCCGCAGTGTGATCTTTACCGTATTGTCATCCACAAACTCATAATCGGTAGCCAGCCACGGCTGCACTTCCATGTTGTCATCATATTTGAACAGCGTCTCCCCTACGCCGTAGCGCAGTGCGCTCCACCCGGAATAGTTATCATGGGGATTCAGCCCCGCATCGCCCTGGGCCTCGCCATATCCCACCGTGCCGTAAACAAACGTCTTTTCTCCCTCCGCGGATGCAGCGCTGCTCATCAGGCCGGCCGTCATCACACATGCTAAAACTGCTGCAACTAATTTTTTCTTCATCTCATTTTCCTCCAGATCATCGATCAACGGTTTCTCTGCTTCGGATCCATGTAATCCCGAAGCGTGTCGCCTAACAGGTTAAAAATCATGACAGTTACAAAAATCGCCGCGCCGGGAGCCAGCACCATCCAGGGAGCCACCTGCAGCATGCTGCGGCCCTCATTGATCATGCTTCCCCACTCTGCCATGGGCGGTTTCACGCCCAGTCCCAGAAATGACAAGCCTGCCAGCTCCATCATCATCGTACCGATATCCAGTACGGCAGTGACCAGCACAGGCCCCGCGATATTCGGCAGAATATGCTTAAACAGAAGCTTGCCCGTACCGCTGCCGGAAAGTCTTGCCGCCATCAGATACGAAGATTCCTTCTGAGCCAGCGTCAGCCCTCTGGCCAGCCGCGCAAATTTCGGCCAGCTGATCGCTGCCAGCGCTATGACCGCATTCTGTATTCCGCCGCCCAGCACACCGGCCACTGCCAGCGCAAATACGAGGCCGGGAAATGCCAGGAACAGATCCGAGATACGCATCAGCACCGTGTCCACCCTGCCGCCATGAAACCCGCAGACAATACCGATCAGCGTGCCAAAAGCTGTCACAACCGCCACCAGAACCAGTGTAGAAAAAATACTTGTCGTACTTCCGATGATGATACGGGAAAGCATGTCCCTCCCATACCGGTCTGTACCGAGAGGATGCGCCATAGAAGGCGGCTTCATTGCAAGCATCAGATCCTGGGCATATGGGTCATAGACGCAGAGATACTTCGCAAATACTGCGGCCAGCACCAGCAGCGATGCCAGAACAAGAAACACGGCCAATTTTACTTTTATATGGTTCCTTTTGATCTTCTGTTCCCGGACAGTAACGCCGCAAGCGTCCTTTGTGGCTGCCATGCTCATGCTCCGTCACCTCCAAGTCTTACTCTTGGATCCAGATAATGGTAAATGATATCTGTGATCAGGTTCACCAAAACATAAATGACTGCCATCCACGCCACATACGCCTGAATGATCGGGTAATCTCTCATCGTAATGGCATCCACCGCCATCTTGCCGACTCCGTCCCACATGAAGATCGTCTCCACGATCGTGGTCCCACCCAGCAAACTTCCAATGGACAGGGCCAGCAGCGTAATGATCGTCAGCATGGAGGATTTCATTACGCTTTTCCAGATAATGATCCTGCCGCGTACGCCCCGCGCCCTTGCGCCCATCACGTAATCCTTGTCCATCTCTTCCAGCACCGTCGCCCGCACCTGCCTTGTATATTTGGACGCCATGGAGATTGCCAGCGTCAGCGTCGGCAGCACAAGGCTCTGCGCCAGATTTTCATTTGTGATGACCGGGAACAGCCCGAGCTTCACAGACAGAAAGTAGATCAGCACCAGCGCCGCAAAAAAATTCGGCATGGAATTGCCGATAAAGCTTAAGAATCGTATCAGGTAATCTGGCCACCTGTTATGATTGAGCGCTGAGACGATCCCCAGCGGAATTGCCAGAAGGATCGTTACCAGAATGGAAGATACCGTAAGCAGGAGCGTCGCCGGAAGCTTCTCAACAAACGTCTCATACACATCTCTTTGGGATACGTAGCTCTTCCCCATATCACCCGTTATCATTCCCGCAAACCACCTCGCATACTGCACAAGGAACGGGTCATTCAGTCCGTACTCCTCCTTGGCCTCATCAATGATCTCCTGCGATACCGCCACGCCCGCATTCTCATACATGTAGGTCACGGCGTCGCCCCCGGCCAGACGCATCATCCCAAAGGAAAGGAAGGTGATCCCGATCAAAACAGGAATGAGCTGCAATAACCGCTTTACAATGTATTTCCCCATGACTGCCCTCTCTGTATACTGTCAAATTTCACTTTTATTATAAATTCGCGTCTTTTTTTCCGCAACCTACCCGGGGGGATTATTGCTATTCTTTTTTTTGCATATTCATCTATTCCATTA
>CAYLPF010000120.1:0-5123 GCA_964385485.1 uncultured Lachnospiraceae bacterium
TTCGCCATAATAATTCCTCCTTGTGTTGGTTGTTCTGAATATATGATTTTCATTCCATGCCTATGGCAAAGGGAACCACATCATGGTTCCCTTAAACCTGCGCTATCTTGACTTCACAAATGGTTTTCCGTTCGCCGCCGGCGTATGTGCCTTTCCGACAAACAGCACCAGAGCAAGGATCGTCACGATATACGGAATCATCGAAATCAGGTTCGGTGAAATGGTATTGCTGCTGCCTGCCAGTGTCTTGACGCCGCTGCAGAAGCCAAACAGAAGACACGCCTTTGTGGCGCCTCCAGGTGAGAATTTCCCGAAAATAACGGCCGCGATAGCGATAAAGCCCTGTCCCACGATAACGCTGGGACGGAACTGGTTGATCGTCGCCAACGTAACGAAAGCTCCGCCAAGACCGGCAAGAAAGCCTGACAGGATCACGCAGATATAGCGGACCTTATAGACATCGATTCCCAGAGACTCACACGCCTCCGGATGCTCGCCCACCGCCCGCAGATGTGCGCCAAACCTCGTCTTGTAAAATACGAACCAGCAGACCGCCGCCAGGATAAATACAAGATACGCAACGGAATACACGTTCAGAACGTTGGACCAGAATGAACCTGCCGGGAACACGCCCTCGAACAGCTTCGGGAGCTTACAGCTCGGATCCATCGCAGGCGTATCCGACGAGTTGTTGAACATGGCCTTGCAAAGAAATACGGCAAGACCCGGCCCAAGAAAATTGATGGCCGTACCGGCGATCGTCTGATCCGCGTGGAAGGAAATGCACGCCACTGCATGGATCACTCCAAACAGCGCCCCTGCAAGACCTGCGCAGAAAAACGCGATCCAGCCGTTCCCGGTCTTCAAGCCCAGCACCGCGCCTGTAAAAGCGCCGATCGTCATCATTCCCTCGATTCCGATATTTACAACCCCGCTCCGTTCGGAAAAACAGGAGCCCAGAGCAGCCAGCAGAAGAGGAGGCGTCGCGATCAGTGTCGCGTTAATTAAAAGTCCCAGATTTTTAATAATCACATCCATTTATTTTACCTCCTTTTTCATAAGCTTACCCAGAAGTACTTTAAACACCTGTGAAATTGCAATAAACAGGATCACGCAGCCCATGATGATATCCACGACCTCAGCAGGAGCTTTTATGATACTCAGCTTGGAACCGCCGTACTTCATAGCGCCGTAAAAGATCCCCGCGAAAATACATCCGATCGGGTTGGACGCGCCGATCAGCGCTACCGTGATCCCCTCAAATCCAAAGCCCTCCTGGCCTGCAAACTGGCTCAGACGCCCTGACATACCAAGGAGCTGCACCGCTCCCCCAAGTCCCGACAGGGCTCCGGAAATACAAAGAGCCGTCAGCACGGATCTGCCGGAATCGATACCGCCATACAACGCCGCGCTGCTGTTAAAACCTACCGCTTTCAGCTTATACCCCAATGTCGTTTTTTCGATGATCACCCAGATGATAATGGCCGCGATCACTGCAAGGAAAAAGCCCCAGTTTGCGGCGCTGCAGCCTAATATGTTCCGAAGCCCCTCCGGCATCAGGAGTCTCGCCGTCTCCTGTACGTCCTTCGTCGCCTCTCCGCCGCCTTCTTTATGGATGGCGGTCAGATTGACCACATAGTTTGACAGATAGAACGCGATCCAGTTGAACATGATAAAGGACAATACCTCATGGATGCCCCGTTTTACCTTCAAAATGCCTACCAGGAGCGACCATACCGCTCCTGCCGCCGCAGCAGCGATAATGCAGAGCGGCACATGGAGCCATACCGGAAGCTTAAACAGGATACCGACAACACAGGCCGCAAGACTTCCCACAACGAACTGCCCCTCAGCGCCGATATTAAATACGCCGGTCCGGAAAGAAAAGGCGACGCTGAGGCCTGTAAAGATCAGCGGGCTGGCATAGATCAGTGTCCACACCATATATTTCGGTTTTCCGAACACACTGTCCAGCAGCTTCGCGTAAGCCACCGCGGGGCTGATCCCCGCGATAAGCAGGAAGACCGCTCCGATCAGGAAGCCTACGATAATTGCGATAATGGTATAAAGCACATTGCTCTGTAAGATACTTTTCTTTTTATTCATGCTTCTTACCTCCCGCCATCATAAATCCTAACTCTTTCTCGTCTGCGTCCCTGCCTGACACGCTTCCGGTGATCTGTCCGTCAAAGATAACCTCGATCCTGTCAGACAGGCTCATGATCTCATCCAGCTCAAAGGAGACCAGAAGGATCGCACGGTTTTTGTTTCTCTGCTCCACAATATATTTATGTACAAACTCAATAGCGCCCACATCCAGTCCCCGCGTCGGGTTCACCGCGATCAGGAGATCCTTGTCGTTCGTCACCTCTCTGCTGATGATGACCTTCTGCTGGTTACCGCCGGAGAGCGTACCCGCAGGATTGCCCTCGGTTCCCCTCGGCCTGATATCGAACTTATCCATCAGCTCCGTCGCATGCTCCCGGATCGCCTTCCTGTTCAGGAACTTCCCGGAAGCGTACGGCTCCTCCTCAAAATGCTGAAGGATCATATTGTCCTCGACAGAAAAATCAAGGATCAGCCCATGCTTCTGACGGTCCGCCGGAATACTGGAAATACCGCTCTCAAAGGTTTCCTTCGGAGTCTTATTGAACACATCCCTGCCAAGGACAGTGACGGAACCGGAATCCGCCTTCCGAAGCCCGGTGAGGACCTCCACAAGCTCTGTCTGTCCGTTTCCGTCTACACCGGCCAGCCCTACGATCTCACCTCTGCGGACATTCAGGCTCAGCCCCTTGAGGATCTCCACATCCCGGTAATCCCTGGCCCGGATATCCTTCACATCCAGAACGACCTCGCCCGGCGTCATCTCTTTTTTCTCTACTTTAAAATTGACATCGCGGCCTACCATCATTGCCGCCAGGTCATTTTCATTCACTTCATCCACTTTGACCGTATCGATATATTTGCCCTGACGGATGATCGTGCAGTTATCAGAGGATGCGGTGATCTCCTTCAGCTTATGCGTGATCAGGATGATACTCTTTCCATCCGCAGTCAGATTCTGGATGATCTCCATCAGCCCTTCGATCTCCTGCGGCGTCAGGGACGCCGTCGGTTCATCCAGGATAAGCGTTTCTGCACCGCGGTAGAGAACCTTCAGGATCTCGACTCTCTGCTGCATGCCTACGGAAATATCCTCTACCTTTGCGTCCGGGTCGACCTTCATATTGTAGCGTTCAGAAAGTTCCAGCACCTTTTTCCGGGCGCTTTCTTTATCTACTACAAGCCCCTTTACCGGCTCTATGCCGAGAATGATATTTTCCGTGACGGTAAACGGATGGATCAGCATAAAATGCTGATGTACCATACCGATACCGATATCGATAGCGTCCTTCGGGCTGGAAAAATGGACTTCTTTTTCATTGATAAAAATCTGTCCGCTGGTAGGCTTGTACAATCCGCATAGTACGTTCATCATCGTACTCTTGCCCGCGCCGTTCTCTCCCAGAATGGCATGTACCTCGCCCTTATGCACGGTCAGGTTGATGTGGTCATTTGCCGTAAAATCACCGAATTTTTTCACAATGTCTTTCATGCGTATTACGACTTTGCTCTCATCTAAATGGCTCACTCGTCCCAAATTCTCTTACCTCCTCGCCTGAAATTAAATGATGACAATGTCTTCAAAACCGTATTCCCTCAAGATCTCTGACAGATGCCCAAGACATGCCTGATCCGGCACTCTGTAGTGTGAATACTCCTCCCGCACTCCCATAGGCCTGTATGCGATCACTTTTATGCGGAACTTACTTTTTTTCAAATAAGGTGATAAAAATCTGCCCATATCGCGGATACTCTGCTCCACATCATACAGATCCGGCACGATCACACACCGTACTTCATGCAGCTTCCCATGCTCTGCCAGATAGACAGCATTCGCAAGCACCGTGTCATTGGGAGCGTCCGTGATCCGTTCATGATCTCCGGATGCAAACGCCTTGATATCCAGCATCACACCATCCGCCGTCTCAAGAAGCTCCGGATATTCCCAAAACGGGATCGTCCCGTTGCTGTCTATCAGAGCAGTCAGCCCGTCCTTATGCGCAAGGACAAACAGCTCCCGGAGAAAATCAGGCCATAACATACACTCGCCGCCAGAAACGGAGATCCCACGGATAAAGGGTATCTGGCGCTTTACCTTCTCATACACCTCTTCCGGCGTCATTTCCCAGGTCCGCGGAGAGCTGTCATTGGGACAGACGTGAATGCACGTATCGCACTGGACACATTTCGATGCGTCATATTGTACCTTTCCGTCCCCAGAAAAGGACAGCGCCCCTGCGGGACACTGCTCTACGCAGATCCCGCAGCCAACACAGAGCTTCCGTGTCTCCGGGTTATGACAATACTTACAATTGATATTGCAGCCCTGAAGGAAAACCGCAGTCCGGTTTCCCAGTCCGTCCACACTGCTGAACGGAATGATCCTGTTCACAATTGCTTTCATTATCGAACCTTTCTTTCCAGGATATGGCCGTTCTTTGAGGCACCAAGGCCAAGGCCTGTCGTATTCTGCAGCACTGCCATACCGCTGTCCAGCTTTTCCATTTCAGAGCGTTTCACAAGATACCCTGTCACGCGGATCACATCGCTGTCACTGGAATAGAAGGACAGATACCGCAGGTCTTTTCTGAATGCGCCTTTTATGATATCCAGAACGTATTCCGGATTTCTGTGTACCGTCAGGTCGATCGGGAAGATATCGCCCGTCCCTGACGGGAAGTATTTGTGGAAACGGTTCAGCACAAGAAGCTGGTCGATCAGCTCCTCCGGCTCCTCGCCGATCGGGATACGTGTTCCCGGCGTCACGTGCTCATCATCCGCCAGGCCTACCTGTGCATGCAGAAGAAAATGGCCGCCGGTAACTTCGCAGTATGGATTAACATGATTATCGTTAAACTTCCGGATGATCTCCATGATCTCCACGCCAAGATCATTCGCGTTCTCATCATGGCCGAAGCGTCCGCTCATTCCTTCTTTTTCCAGAAGAATATTCACGCATTCTGCCAGTCCCACCATTCCGTACATCGCGGTAAACCTGTCTCTGTGGATCAGACCTT
>CAYLPF010000121.1:0-5106 GCA_964385485.1 uncultured Lachnospiraceae bacterium
TGCTTGAAATTTTTCTGCGCACAGATATATACGATCACGATCGGGATCATGGAGATCAGGCTTCCTGCCATCAATACATTGTATTCCGTTCCATACTGCCCGTTCAGGCTGTTAAGCGCCAGGGTCAGCGTCATTTTGTTCTTGTCCGTCAGCATCAGAAGCGGCCACAGATAATCGTTCCAGCTCTCCATAAACGTTGTGATTGTCAGCGTTGCAATGGACGAAGCGCAGAGCGGAAGGATCACCGTACGGAAGATCCGCATCATACTTGCGCCGTCGATGCGCGCCGCCTCCACAAAATCGTCCGGGATGGAACGCATCTGCTGTACCAGCATAAATATCCCAAATGCCCGGAACATGGCCGGAAGGATCACGCTCGGATACGTATCGATCAGCTTAAGGTTATTCATGATAACAAACAGCGGGATCAGCGTTACCTGCGTCGGGATCATCATAGAAGCAAGATATAGCTTCAGCACTGTGTCTGCTCCCGGGAATCGGATCTTCGTAAAAGCGAAGGCCGCCATGGATGCGGAAAGTACCGTAATTACCGTATAGGAAACCGTGATAAACATGCTGTTGGCAATTGCCCGAAGGAAAGGAAATCTGGAAAAGACCTTTTCATACGCGGCAAGCGTCGGTTTTTCAGGAATCCACTGGATGGGGAGCGCCATCAGCGCCCCCTTGCTCTTGAAAGATGTCGAAACCATCCAGAAGAACGGAACCATCACAATGACTGCGATCAGACAGGAAATCGCGTAAAAGCGGATCTTCTGCCACATATTATGATTCATAATGCACCCATCCTTTCTGTCCCTTCATCTGGATAATTGTCAGCACAAAAATAATGATAAACAAAAGCCACGAATACGCGGAAGCGTAGCCCATTTTAAAATACTTAAACCCATACGTGTAGATCCGCTCGACCATCACCTGCGTTGCACCGTTCGGCCCGCCCTCCGTCATGATCATGACCTGCGGGAACAGCTGGAATGCGTTGATCAGAGACATGATCAGACAGAAGAAGATGGATGGTGTCAGAAGCGGAAGCGTGATCGAAAAAAACTGCTGTATCTTCCCTGCTCCGTCTACCCTCGATGCGTCATAATAAGATACATCGATCATTTTCAGCCCCGAAAGCAGAAACAGGCCGAAAAATCCCATATCCTTCCATACCGACGCCAGCACAATAGCCGGCATGGCCCATATTTCGCTGGTCAGCCAGCTCGGCCCTTTGATGCCGATATACGAAAGAAGCTGGTTGAAAATTCCATACTGCGGGCTCAGCACCCACTTCCAGATCAGGCTGGCTGCCACCCATGAAGTCAGTACCGGGATATAATACATCACCCGGAATACTGTGATGCCCTTCATGTTTTTATTCAGGATTACTGCGATTCCAAGAGATGCCACGAATACAAGCGGTATATACAGCACAATATAATACAGCGTATGTCCAAGCACCTTCCAGAACTCAGAAGTTGTCAGAATATCCGCATAATTCTGAAATCCTACGAAATGCTCCGACAGCGTTTCCAGGTTCAGTTTATCCAGCCCGTTCCAGTCTGTCAGACTGATAAAGACAGAAATCAGTATCGGCAGAAGGCTGAATACGATCATCCCCGCAAAGCTGGGCAGCATAAACGGGATCGACTGCCGCAAGGATCGCTGCTTTTTCTTTTTACTCATAGTCTTTTACTGCAGCCTGATCTGCGCTTCACATTCACTCTGCGCCGCATCAAGCGCCTCCTGCACCGTAAGCTTTCCGGAAGCTGCCTCGGAAAGTTTACCCGTAATAATGTCTGACATCAAAGCATAATCCTCAATGATCGGAGCCACAGTCAGATAATCGAGAGAATCAAATACTGCCTGACGGTTTTCCGGCGGCGTGATATCCAGATAGGAAGCAAGCGCCTCCTCATTGCTGATTGCCGGAAGATCCCAGTCCGCATCAATTCGCATCTGAGCCGCTGTATCGCTGGAAGCCAGCCAGTTGATCCAGCACTCTGCCGCTTCTTTTTTCTCTGTATCCGCATTTACAACCAGCGCATTGCTGAAGAAATGCGTCGCTTTTTGCGTCTGGCCCGGTTCCACGCAGATATCCCACGCAAAATCACAGCCCTCTGTGAAGGTTGCAAACGCCCAGATACCGGTCGGAATCATTCCGAGACGGCCGCTCTGGAACAGATCCCAGTCTCCCATGCCGCTCATCTGCTCATCATTCGGCTGTATATTGCTGTCGGTGACCTTGGAAACCATCATTTCCGCCGCGGCCACATTTTCCGCTGAATTGATCGTGAATGCAGATTTGTCTTCATTTAAGATACTGCCTCCAAACTGAACCGCTACTTTGAAAAACTCATTGAAGGTGATCGGCTGGTAAATGCCATATGTATTCTCATCCAGCGCACGGATCTTCTCTCCCGCTGCAAGCGCATCATCCCAGGTCCAGTCATCCGTCGGATAATCCACTCCAGCCGCATCAAAAAGGTCTTTGTTATAGATCAGAACTACATTCGAGAAATTGCCCGGTACACCATACTGCGTTCCTCCGACATTAAAGGCAGAAAGCGCCGTCTCGTTGTAACCGGAAGGATCGATCCCCGTCAGCTCAGCGAGCGCTCCCTTATTTGCATATGCCGCAAAGTTTTCAATATTCAGCTCATAGCAGTCCGGAGCTGTTCCACCCGCCACTCTCGTCTGCATCTGTGTGAAATAATCATCGAACCCAATTGTTTCAATCTCAACTGTAATGTTCGGATTTTCCTCATGAAATGCTTCATACATTGCTTCCAGTGTTTCCTCCTGGCCTCCGGAAGCATTGAAGTTCGCGTACTTGATCGTCACCTCCTCTTCTGCTGCGGCTGTCATGCCTCCTACCGTAAGGGCTGCCGCCAGAACCGTTCCCATTGCTGCATTTTTCCACATTTTTGTTCTCTTCATTGTCCTTCTCCTCTCTTGATATGTATATTAATTTTATGATACACGATATTTTGTTAACCGATTAACCAGCCAAAAAATTATAGAATGACTTCCCATGTAATCTGCTTTCTTTTCTTTCCGTTTCTTTCAAGCATTTCTCTGCCATCCTTCCATTCGATAAAAATTTCCTCCTCTTCATCCCGGTAACGATAGCTGCCGTTCCTGCCCGCCAACAGGAAATGAAGCTGGCCCGGAGCCTTTGCCGCGCTGCCATCAGCCGCTCTGCCGCAGCCTTTTTCTGTATCTCCCTGTAAAGCCACCGCATAGCCGCTTCTTATATATACAGGGAAACGCTCCTCCGACCGGATGCAGGCGCCGCCAGCATACCTTTTATGCGTAAAAAATCCATACCATTCGCCCCATGGAAGCCACAGCTCTCTCTGCGTCTGATCCTCTTCAAAAAGCGGCGCGACCAGAAGACTGTCACCAAACAGATACTCATCCTCCCACCGTATTGCCTGTCCCTCCTGCGGCCATGCATAGACGAGAGGACGCATCACAGGCCGGTAATTCTCACAGCAGTCAATTGCCGTACTGTAAATATATGGGACAAGCTGCATATGTAAATCATGCCAGAAACGGATCTCATCCAGCAGCTCCATCTGTCCGCATGATTCTGCAATATTCCACGGACTGCGCTCATTATTTCCGGCAGCCCCCGGCAGCAGTTCTCTGAACTGGCCTCCGTCCGGTTCGGAATGCCACTGCATGACCGGTACAAAACATGCAAACTGTGTCGCCCTGAGGTACAGATCCGCCGTCGGAAGCGGCCCCGCAAAACCTGCGATATCAAAACTCCAGAAAGGGATTCCAGTCATCGCCGCCGACATCCCGGCGTAAAACACAGATTTTAACTCATTGTTTTCAGACTGCTGGTCTCCGGCCCAGTGAATCGGCATCCGGTGAGCGCCCCGCGACCCGGCTCTGGAAAACAACACACGGCCAGCCCCGGCAAACTGAGTATAGGCTTCCGTATACAGCCTTGCATACGCGTTTTTCGCTTCCTTGCCGCTCATGCCGCTGCACAATGTCACGTCGTCACGGTAAATAAATTCTCCGCCGTCTGTTTTAAATCCATCCACGCCCATATCCAACAGATACTGACGTTTTTGGAACCACGAATCGCATGCCCGGGGATTTGAAAAATCAGGGATCAGGGAATGCGCAAACCAGTTCCCCTCCGGAATACGGTATGGGCTGCCATCTGTATTCATGACGCAAAGCCCCCTGTGGATCGCATCTTCTATATCCAGGGCAAGCTGTTCATTCACACTCTCGCCCTCTGGCTGCCCTTTGTAAACCGGGATCTGCCACAGCACCAGCCGGATCCCTTCCGCATGAAGCTGACGGATCATTTCCTCCGGATCGTCCCAACACGCGCTCCCGGAATAGTCAAACTCTTCTGCCGCAAAAGACACGCCTCCCGGCTTCGGTTCATAGGAAGCGCCGTTCCAGATATAAAAGGTCGCCTCGTCGCTCCATGCCTCCAGTACCATAACGCTTGCCGGGAAATTATATTTTTTCAGGTACTGCAGCTGTCTTTCCACGTCCCTCTGGCAATGCCAGTGATTTGCCGATATCCATACGCCAAAAGCATACTTCGGAGGAAGCCTTACTTCCCCGAGCAGCTTCATATAGCCGGAGATCACCTCATCCACTGCCCCGGTAAATACATATACCTCTGCCTTGGGCGGTAACTCACAGGAAATCGTCTCATCAAACCGGAATACCGTTCTTGCATCCGTATCGATATAAATACCAAGCCCGGTATCTGTCACAAAAAACGGCGACGTCAGGTATGTGTGATCTCCCTGATGGCAAAAATGCTCGATCACCTGATTGACAACGGTATTGCCTTTCTGGTTCAGCCCGTTGAATTTCTCTCCCATGCCGTAAGCCCCGCTGTATGGAACCTTAATCTGCAGGGTATCTTCTTCCTCGCCGCACTCCCGGTGTAAAGCAGCTCTCATACCGCCCGGCAGATCAAGCTCCCTGCTCGCCGCCCCTTCGCGCAATACTATCTGCCGCATACAAAATCACCCCCTCTGGCCCTGGTTTTTTCTCTTTTCTTCTTTTATATGCTTCCGTAATTCTTCTCTTACTCTTTCCTGCCTTCATCAGCTT
>CAYLPF010000122.1:0-5080 GCA_964385485.1 uncultured Lachnospiraceae bacterium
CCTTTATTCAATACACCTGTACTAAGATTGCACATTTTCAGCACCTCCTCGCTAATCTGCTCCGTGATCTCTATGTTAAATTCATCGGAGAGAACCCTTTTCTTCTCCGATTCGGTTAATTCTGTGGAAAACACCTTGCTGAGAAGACGAATCGCATTATCCTCGCTCTGCTCTCCATCCCTTCCAAGCCGCATCACCACAATCGTCATCAAGTCGTAATTTTCAGATTTCTCCTGGAAGGAACCTCTTTTGACTTTCTCGGCAATATGGTATTCATTGATGGAATCTGATCTTTCATTCGCCGTACCCTGGCACAGCCAGATAGACACAACTTTCTTTATTTTTCCGTAATCCTGTTTTTTAAACACTGTGCCTCTCTGTGCAGAAATCATCCTCGATCCATAGTATATTCCACGCTTTGGAATCGGGTAGCCCGGCGTGTCGTTGTTCTGTATCTCAATATTGACGATAACCTCAATCATTTCTCCGCTTTTTGGCACGATGACGTTGAAACGGATATCATATCGGATCGAACCTTCTTTGATTGACACATCCTCTGTTGGTTCTCCCACAATTCGGTCGCTTCCGCTCATCTTGCCTGTGGAATCCGCCGTGTCTTCTGATTCTTTTGTATCCGGGTGATCCTGAAATACTGCTATCGTTTTAACTTCCGGCTTACCCTCTATAAACTCAGCCGCTATTCTTTCAACCGGATAGCCAGCGAATTCCTCCATTGCACTTTTAAGGATATATGCAAGTATGGCTTTCTCAGAAACCAATTTTCTCGCTGCGTCATCATATTTTGATTCAAATCCGGCTGTCTGAAGGATCTGTCCCAGTTCGCTCTCCATAATAACATCCTGCTCTTCCCGGTTCATCAGCAACCACCTCCGTATTGGAAATAAGCTACAATATGGCTATAGTTTACCATGGAGGCCCCGGAAAGTCAATCCGGCGGAGTTTTGAGTAACAGTTTTGAGTAACAATTCAGCCAGCCACTAACAGAGAAGATTGCAGGCTGAACTGTTACGTTTTTGACGTTCATATTTTCACAGACAGGCGGGGATACCAGGAATGATTCCCGGTATCCCCGCCGTCCGCAGAAATTTACATAAACTGACTCTGATACAGCTTATAGTACGCTCCCTTCTTTTCCATCAGCTCCTCATGCGTCCCTGATTCCACGATATTCTGATCATCAATATAGAATATCCGGTCCGCCCCGCGGATCGTAGACAGCCGGTGGGCGATGATAAAGGACGTCCTGTTCTTCAGCATTGCCTCGATACCGGCCTGCACCAGCAGCTCCGTGTGAGTATCGATACTGGAGGTCGCCTCATCGAGGATCAGGATCCTCGGGTCGGATACCATCGTTCTCGCAAAAGCCAGAAGCTGTCTCTGTCCGATAGAAAACTGTGCGCTCCGTTCGCTGATCTGCGTATCGTATCCGTTTTCTGTTTCCATGATGAAATCATGTGCGTGAACGGCCTTCGCCGCCGCGACCATCTCTTCCTCTGCCGCATCGCTTTTGCCGTAGCAGATATTTTCCCGGATCGTGCCGGAAAACAAAAAGGTATCCTGCGTCATCACGCCCATCTGCCTGCGCAGGCTCTCCATGGTGACATCATGAATGTCAAATCCGTCTATTCTTACGCTGCCTGAGGTCACATCATAAAAACGGCTGATCAGGTTCACGATAGTGGTCTTCCCGGCTCCGGTTGGCCCTACAAGGGCAATCGTCTCACCTGCTTTCACCGAAAAGCTGACATCCTTCAGCACCAGACGGTCCGGCTCATCGGTGTATGCAAAATCCACATGCTCAAAGCTCACCTCTCCGCGTACCGGCGGCAGCTCATAGCAGCCCTCCCGGTCTGTGATCTCCGCCGGCGTATCCAGCACATCGAAGATACGCTCCGCCGCGGAAATATTTGTCACCAGTTTATTGTAAAAGCTGGTCAGATTCCGGATCGGGCTCCAGAACATGCCGAGGTACGTTGAAAACGCCAGAAAGGTACCGACGCCGATCTTATCCGCTCCGACGATGCAGATGCCGATAAAATACAGCAGGAATCCGCCGAGTCCCCACGTGATCTCTACCAGTGCGCTGAACAGATCGCCGACCCGCACCGCATTCACAAAACTGGAGCGGAATTCTCCTGCGCACCGGTCAAAATCCGCTTCTTTTTCCGGCTCCGCCGCAAAGCTCTGGACGATCCGGATACCGGAAAAGCTCTCATGAATAAAAGCGTTCAGATTTGAGCTTTTCTTCCGGTGGATCTGCCACAGCTTATGGTCAAAAATCTGGATCACAAACATGCTGCCGCACAGGACCGGAAGCGTCAGCAGCGCGGCCAGCGCAAGCTGCCAGTTCTTAATCAGCATAATGGCCAATACGCCGATGACCGTGAGCAAGTCCGGTATCAGCTTTGTCACACTGTCATTCAGTACCTCCTTCAGGGAATTCGGATCGCCGACGACGCGGGACAGTATTTTTCCTGTAGGCCTGCTGTCATAAAAATGAAAGCTGAGTGTCTGCAGATGCTCATACAGCTGGCTGCGGATCGTCAGGAGCACCTTATTTGTGATATCGGCTACCATCATCATCCATTTCCTGGTGCAGAACATAAACAGCAGAAACAACAGGAAAGCTGCCGCTGCCAGCTTCATAAGCCCGGCAACATCCGACTGTGCGACATATGTATCCACGGCCAGCTCGATCATCAGCGGCGCGGCCAGTGTGATCGAGAGCGTTACCAGAAGCAGAAGGCTGACCTGCGCCAGAGTTTTTTTATAATCAAACAGATACCGGTACAGCCGAAACAGCGTATCCCTTTTCGGCACCTCCCGCATCAGTTCGTCCTCTCTCGCTGAATTTACTGCCATTGCTGCTCACCCCCTGTCCCATCCTGCCTGTCATCCGCCACATCATATTCCCCGCCATCTTCCACATGATCCTGCGCACATACATGGTTTTGCGCACAAGATCCGCTCTCCGGCAGCTGTGCTCCTTCCCCATACTGCACACACCACGTCCTGTAATACCGTCCCTTCCGTTTCATCAGTTCTTCATGAGTTCCGCGTTCCGCAATGGTATTTCCATCGAGAACGATAATTTCATCCGCGCCTCGCACTGCTGAGATACGGTGTCCGATGATGACCTTTCCGGAGCCTTTCAGCTCGCTTAAATTTTTCTGTATCATCTGCTCCGTCTCCATGTCCAGCGCAGAAGTCGCATCATCAAAGATCAGCACCGGTGCGTGTTTTGCGATCGCCCGGGCAATGCTGATACGCTGCTTCTGTCCGCCGGACAGTCCCACGCCGCGCTCCCCGATCACGGTATCATACTGGCTGCCGAGTTCTCCGATAAAACCGGCTGCTCCCGCCTTCTCGGCCGCCCACTCCACCGTATCCCGGCTGATCGATTCCCTGCGTCCCGTCCTGACATTTTCCGTAATAGAATCCGAAAACAGAAACACCTCCTGCATGACCACCGCCACGGAGGTACGAAGCTGTGACAAAGGCAGCATACGGATATCCCTGCCATCCAGCAGAATACGTCCTTCCGTCACATCGTAAAAGCGCTGCAGCAGATTGATCAGCGTCGTCTTTCCCGTGCCGGTCATCCCCATGATACCCAGCGTCTTTCCCGGCTCCAGATGAAAGTTGATATCCCGGAGGATTTCATGGCCGTCCATCGAAAACCCGACATGCTCAAAGCGAATATCGCCCTTCACCGCTTCAAGCGCCTCCGGGCAGTCCGGCTCCGTGATCTGCGGCTCCTGCTGCGCGATCTTCTTCATCTTTTTCCAGGATGCAAAGGCGGAGGCGATATCATTGCTCAGCCATCCCACGATCTCCATCGGCCAGATGACATTATTGGCATACTCCGAGAACGCCCCCAGATCGCCCAGCGTCATCCGCCCGCTTATGACCATCAGGCCGCCTGCGATCACCACGGAAAGAAGCATGATTTTCCCCAGAAATGTGATCCTCGGCTGATATTTTGCCACAAGCTTTGCCTGCTTCATATTCAGGCTGTAAAATCTCTCATTATGCCTGCTGAATTTTTCAATCTCATAGGATTCTCTGGCAAAGGCTTTCACAGTCCTCACTCCGGCAAAGCATTCCTGCGCCACAGTATTGAGCTTTGCCGTTTCCTCGCTCAGATCATCATAAACGCTGCCCAGCCCCTGCTCCATGCGCACGGCGCAGAATCCGATCAGCGGCAGCAGGCAGAGCGGGATCACCGTCAGAAGAGGATTTAAGCGGAACATGCAGACAAGAACAAGAACCGTGTGCGTTACGGCTTCCACCGCCAGGATCCCGATAAATCCTACCGCCGCCCACACCTTATCCGTGTCTTCCTTCACTCTTGTCAGCAGTTCTCCCGTATTATGCCGGTCAAAAAAGTCCATCGACATTGACTGGATATGCCGGAACAGATCCTTCCGCATATGATATCCGACGGACACCCCGATATAATCATAAGAAAACTCCTTTATATACTGGAATACCGCACGCCCGATGCCGATTCCGATTATACCCATCAAAAGCCGCGCCAGAAGCTGCAGCTTTCCGCCAACGATCACATCGTCAATAATACGCTTTGTGATCTGCGGCGATATCATGTCAAGCACAATACTGATGACCATGCATACAAAGCCAAGCAGATACAGGAACCAGAAGCGTTTCATATATGCGCTCAGTTTTTTCATAATTTTTCTCCCCCTGCCCGATATTTATCATTACTTCAAGGTCATATGGCAAAGACTTACCAAAAATTAACAGCAAATCCTCTCTGTGTCAAGATAATTTTCACTCCTTTCGTCCGATTTGGTTATAATTCGCAGCACCCTCCACTCCCATTCGCAAAACCCGCCGCTTCGCAGCTTTTGCACCCCGATTTGCACATTTCCCAATAATTAATTGCGGCCTGTCTTTTAATGTGCTATAATCACCTAATACGAGTTCCGGTGCCGGCAGATCAGGCGCCGGGCCCGTTGCTCGCGGAAATAAACGGGAAGCAGAAAACGAGGAGGAACAAATGGGAAAAGTAGCGATAGTAACAGACAGCAACAGC
>CAYLPF010000123.1:0-2223 GCA_964385485.1 uncultured Lachnospiraceae bacterium
ATGAGCAGCCCCAGAATGATCTTCGGCGCTTTCCGGCTTGCTATCTCTCTTTTCAAATTTCGCAGATCGCCTGGCGTCTGAATGCGGATCTTCCGCCCAATACTGAAGATCAGCGCCAGCACCAGCACCGCGAGAATAAATATCCACATCCCGCTGGAATGTATGTTGATCGCAGGCAGTGCAACGTAATAATAAGCTCCGGCAACAAGCAGCAGCGCCGCGCCTGTCAGCAATTTTACTCTTCTCCAACTCATAATGAGCGCCTCCTTTTATGATTCCTTCCTGCCCACCGGTGCCACATAAAGAGCGAATTCATAATCCGTCTCTGATGAAGGCCCCGGTGCAAACCCCAGCAGCTCATCGAGAAGCTCCTGGTCATATGCCCCAATCGCACACGTACCACAGCCGATCGCCTCGCACGCCAGATAAAGATTTTCGCAGACGTGCCCCGCATCTATCATGGCGTATTTGTGTGCCTTTAATCCATACCGCCATTCGGTACGGTATGGAATCACGCTCCATACAAAAGTCACCGGAGCCGCGGCTGCAAACTTCTGGCCGCACAGCGCCTCTGCCAGCGCTTCCTCATAGTTTTCGTTCTCTTCCCATACCTCCAGCTCATGCGCTGATGGCAGGTAATGGTAGATACCCGGGCTTATTCCCTCCACGTTCCGTATAAAAAGATACGTCTCAAAGGGATGGCGGGAACCTGCAGACGGGACATTGCGGAATGTCACCTGCTTCTGCTTCCCTGCATATCGCCGGACTCCCTGCGTCGCCCACAGCAGGAATGACAGCTCCTTAAGTGAAACCGCCTCATCACTGTAACGCCTCCGGCTTTCCCTCTCCTGCAATAACGTGAACAGATTTTTTTCTGATACGACATCCTCAAAATCCAGCGGCAGCCGTATCCGCTTCGTATCTCTGGCAGCCTTCAGCGGCATAAGATACGGAAGCTTCTGTTCCTGATCCGTTTCCTCTGCCGTGGCATCTGCCGCCGTATAGCCCTTCATTGCTTCACGATGTCTTAAAATTTCATATTTTGTCCTGTCATTCATACCGTTTCATACAACCTGCAAAAGCGCACCGCACCAAACTTTCGCCGTAAGCACACTTCCAGAATAGTTTTCCTCCTTTTACACATAATAATCCCGAAAGGATGGCCCGGTTTCGCTCCCGGATCACTTTTTCTTCTCTTATGCCGTCTTCGCCAGCCTTCTCACACTCCACACATTCATCACCAGCTGCTCAAGCGCCGTAAACACCCCGGATACGAAGTAATACAATCCCACACCGGAGGGGATCACGAACACAAACATACTGTTCATCGCCAGCATGGCAAGGATCATGGAACCGGACATTTTCTGCAGCTCCAGCGCTTTGAAATACCGGATATACGGATATAGCTGCGGCAAAAACTGTACGATCAGCGTCGCCACAGGCAGGATCATTCGCTGATCCCGCACCAGAAGCGAGGCCACCCAGGGCAGCAGCACCGTCGTCGTACCTGCCGCCGCAATAAGGCGGATGCCATTGTACAGACATATCATAATAGGAAACTGGAGAAGACTCATCAGGCACCCCGCCATACCAAAGCCCTTCTCCTGATACAGCTTCTGCAGCTCATCGTTCATTTTCTGCGTATTCTTTTTGTATTTTTCCTTCAGCCTTTCGGCTTCCCTGCTGATCTCCTGCTGCTTTTTCATCTGTTTTCTCTGCTGAATGTTCAGCGGAATGAGCAGCAGCCGGATGACGACCGTAACCATCACGATGGCAACGCCATAGTCCCCGGAAAGACTGTAAGTCCATTCTATCATCTGTTTTACTCCCTGTGCAACCATATTTATTCCATCCTCCTGTTCTTTTCCCCACTTTGAGATACTTCTGGACCGTGCTTTCCACCTTAATGTCATCCTTTCCTCCATTTTCTGAATCGTAAGAAAGCATATAAAAGTTCCAAAGCCCACACAATCCAGAAAGTGACGGACAACATCGACGGCCCGCCCTCCTGATGAAGCTGTGACCAGATGGCAGAAAGTGGAAGCACACTGCACATCAACAAAAACACTGCCGATATGGCTCTTGCCACCCAAACGTTCTGAATAAAACGTCCTGCGGCAAAATTCCCCATCAGTGGATACATCAATTCTGATATTCTGGAAAATTCCGCCCAATCCTCCAAAAGCTCATCCACACCAGCAAATTTCTTTCCCTTCTCTTCCT
>CAYLPF010000123.1:2323-5058 GCA_964385485.1 uncultured Lachnospiraceae bacterium
CTCTTCCTGCCTTTTCAGCACATGCTCCAGAGATACCTCGCCGCTCTTTAAACGGTAGATCGTCTCCACCGGCATATTCATTTTCCGATACAAAATGATCCGTTTCAGCTGACGGATATCCTCCGCCGAGTAATCCCTGTATTTGCTTTCTTCCTCCCGGATGGGGGCAAGCAGTCCCTTTTTCTCATAAAAACGAATATTGCTGACAGAAAGTCCCGTCACCTTTGCCGCTTCATTGATTCGCATAGTATCACTCCTTCTGAATATTTCCGCGCTATTCCCGCCCGCGTTTTCTGCAATTTACACCCTGAACCTGGTTCAGAGTCAAGCAAAAATCTGATTTTTCCGAATATTTTTTGCTATACGGCTGTTTTTATGAAGCTCATGATCGAATCACTGACCTCCCCGGCATATTCCCGCGGCGGTATCTCCATTCCTCCGTCGATCCACCGAAAAAGCAAACTGCCAAATCCTCCCGCAGAATAGACTGCAAAATATTGCGCGGACAGATCCTCCGTCTCTCCCATGCGGCTCTGAACCACCTCCAGGGTGAAGCGGTTCATCCAGTAATACAGCATCGCATCCAGTCCGCAATCATGTATCAGCAGCAATACCTCCCGGTACTGATACCAGAAGGCAAAGTATTCCCCGGCTATCCGCCGGACATCGTAGCAGGTGAGAACCGAATGCTTCTCCTGATATTCCCTGCACAATTTCTGAAAAAAGACAGCAAGTACCTCCTCCCGACTCTTATACAGGCGGTAAAAGGTTCTGCGCGACACATCCGCCCGCCTGGTGATTTCAGATACTGTGATCTCCAAATAGCTCTTCTCTCTCATCAGCGCAAAAAGCGCTTCCTCTATCATCTTTCTCGACTGTTCCTTTTGTTTTTCATGTCCGTTCATCGTGTTCCCCATTTCTTTTTTACAAGTGGCACATATTTCTGTTCTGTGTAGCACTTTATGTTCACGTATTGTTTTTCTTTTCTGTTTAGGATATTATAACAGAAAAATGCTACAGATGTGACACTTTAGTAAAAATGGAGGAATCTTTATGAACAGAACCGCAGTGATCTACAGCTCGAAATACGGGTACACGAAGCGTTATGCAAAATGGCTGGGCGAAGCCCTGTCCTGCCCTGTGTTTCCCTGCAATAAATTTAAAAAAGAACAGCTTTCCCAGTACGACACCATTATCTACGGAGGCGGGCTGTACGCCGGCGGCGTCAGCGGCATCTCCCTGATAACAAAGAACTGGGACACGCTGCGCAATAAAAATGTGCTCCTGTTCACCTGCGGGCTGGCCAACCCAGCCGATACAGCAAACACAGAGCACATCAAAGCATCTCTTTCAAAGGTATTATCGCCGGAAATGATGAAAACAATCAGTCTTTTTCACCTGCGGGGCGGCATCGACTACTCCCATCTTGGCTTAATTCACAAAGTCATGATGTCCATGATGAGAAAGGCGCTGCTGAAAAAATCTCCTGAATCGTTAACATCAGAAGACAGACTGCTGCTGGAGACGTATGGCCAGAAGCTGGATTTTACCGACCGGGAAAGCATTGCGCCATTAGTCGCGCGCTGGGCAGACTTGCAGGTTCTTCTCTAAGACAATTCCACCCGTTGTGTGCTACAGCCTGCCCGCAGTTTATGCAGCCTCTTATTCAGTCTGCTTACAGTTTATATAATCTGCCCACAGTTTATGCAGCCGCCTAGTTTATATAACCTGCCCGCAGAGCTGCTCCAGCTCCTGCATGATCCTCCCGAACCTTTCGTCATCCTTCAGGTAATTCATGGTTTCATCCCGGCCAAGGGACTGTCTGAGCAGAAACGCTGTATTCCTTACGTCTCCCTCTCCAAACTCTATATGGGAATACAGCTCTGACTCCCGGTAATTCTGCACAGTTTTGATACCCCGAATCATCTCCTCAAGCAAATACAGGGACGTCTCCTTATCCTTCTGTTCCATTGCCGGATACAGCCGCAGATAAACCTCATGGTAGCGTCCCATCTCCAGCAGATGCGCCAGCTTCTCCTGCTTTTCCATGATAAGATCCCGGTGTCTGGTATTTCCTGTATCCGCATCCATCGTAAAGAGATTGCTGAAGGCCCAGTTAATCCTCTCATATCCCTCCAAAATCATCCGTTCATAGATACGGTACGCCTCGTCATTTTCGCCGCGTCTCCGATGCAGGAGCGCCAGCATCATTCTATGCTCGCTGTCACGCTCCGGGACAAAGGAGAGAACCTTTTGGGCCTCATCGTATTTATTCTCACCCATGTAGCCATAAAATAAGAGCTCCGCCGCTTTGCGTACGATCTCTTCGTCCTGATTTTTCAACAAACGCTGATAAGCCTTCCTGATACGGTCACTATATTCTTCCGGCGCCTCCAGAATGTTCCTGTACATATAAAGCCCCGGCAGAATATTGATTGCCAGCGTACCGCTGTTCGGATATTCCTGCAGAATCCCCATTGCCCAGGAAAAAAGCGCATCATAATCTCCCGCCATGGCCTTTTCCGTAAACTGCTCCATGATCCGGCTGATCTCCTGTTTCGTCAGCTCTTCCTTATACGATAAAAGCGTGTCCGTCGTAATGCCAAGCACCCTTGCTACAGGTGTCAGCAGTGAGATATCCGGCAGTGAATACCCGTTTTCCCATTTATTGACGGCGGAGGAAGTGAGACCCAGATAGTCAGCCAGCTCTTCCTGTGTCATTTGTTTTTCTTTTC
>CAYLPF010000124.1:0-5022 GCA_964385485.1 uncultured Lachnospiraceae bacterium
CGGGAGCCGCAGGCGCCTCTTCCGCCTGAGCAGCAGCCTTCTCGGTTACCGGAGCTGCGGGCGTCTCTTCCGCCTGAGCAGCAGCCTCCTCGGTTGCGGGAGCCGCAGGCGCTTCTTCTACCTGAGCAGCAGCCTCCTCGGTCGCCGGAGCCGCAGGCGTCTCTTCCACCGGAGCTGTATTTTCCGCTGCCGGGGTTTCTTCTTCTGTCACTGGTGTTGTTAAAATTTCTTCGTTCATAATTGCCTCCGTTTTCGATTTTTCCGGTGCTGCCGCAGGCGGAAACACCGGAGCTTATCTCTATTCTAGCACAGCCATTCCTTTTTGGATACCGCAAAAACGTGAAAAAAGCATACAAAAATGTGAAAAAAACAGAAAATGGTTCCAAAAACGCTGCTAAAGTGTTATACTAAACCGGAAAGGTGGGAGAAAGCGATGAAAACGGTCATGGAAATGATGCGTGACGGTATCGATCAGGAAGGGATCTGCCGCGCGGGTGCGATCCTGCGGCGGGGCGGCCTGGTTGCTTTCCCTACGGAGACGGTGTACGGGCTTGGCGCAGACGCATTGGATGAGAAGGCGTCGGCCAGAATATATGGCGCGAAGGGAAGACCCTCGGACAACCCTCTGATCGTCCATATCGCGGACTGGGAGGCGATTTACAGGATTGCCGTGGATATCCCGCGGGAGGCAAAGCTGCTCTCTGATGCGTTCTGGCCGGGACCGCTTACCATGGTGCTGAAAAAGTCCGATGCGGTGCCGCTTACAACGACGGGCGGCCTTCCCACGGTGGCGGTGCGTATGCCGGATCATGAGATAGCGAGAGCGCTGATACGCGCCGGAGGCGGATATGTGGCTGCGCCCAGTGCGAATACATCCGGACGGCCCAGCCCGACGAAGGCAGAGCATGTGGCGGAGGATATGGACGGCGTGATCGACATGATCATCGACGGCGGGGATACCGGGATCGGCCTGGAGTCTACTATCGTGGATCTTACGGAAGGGACGCCGACCATTCTGAGACCGGGCTATATCAATCAGCAGATGCTCTCGGAGGTACTCGGCGAAGTGGAGACAGACCGGGCCCTGATATCGGATGACGCGAACATCAGGCCGAAAGCGCCGGGCATGAAGTACCGCCATTATGCGCCGAAGGCGGAGCTGTTCATCGTTGAGGGAGAAGAGCAGGATGTGCGGGACAGGATCAACGAGTTAACGGCGCGTCATATCGCAGCCGGAAGGAAGGTCGGAGTGATAGGTACAGACGAATCCCTGCTGTATTACCGCAGCGGTACTGTGAAGTCCATCGGCTCCCGGAAGGATGAGATTACGATCGCGCAGCATTTGTACGCTATTCTGAGAGAGTTTGATGAGATGGATGTGTCCGTGATATATTCCGAATCCTTTGAGACTCCTCAGATGGGGCAGGCTATCATGAACCGGCTGATGAAAGCGGCCGGTCACCAGATTATCAAAGTATAAGGGACTGTCACAGAATAACCTGTGGTATCAGAGATCCGTGACAGTTACTAAGGCAAGGAGCAGATACAATTGAGACGATATGACAAATTGATTTTTGTGAGTAACAGCGATACGGCTGTGGGGCCGATGGCGGAAGCGATACTCCAGAGTAAATATCTGCTGGAGGAGCTTGAGATCACCTCCAAGGGAGTCGTCGTGCTGTTTCCGGAGCCGATCAATCCAAAGGCTGAGGCTGTGCTTGTCAGCAACGGCCTGACGATGAAGGATCACATGAGCGATCCGCTGGTAAAAGAAGATTTCGACGAACGGACTCTTGTCCTGACACTGAGCGCGGGCGTGAATGAGAAGGTGCAGAAGGAAGTCGCGCCGGAGGGTGTGATCGTCCGTACACTGAACGAATACGTCGGAGAATCGCAGGAAATAAAAAATCCCTACGGCGGTGCGCTTGTCGATTACGGACAATGTTATGCAGAGCTTGAAGCTTTGATCAAAAAGCTTGTAGTACGATTGAATGAGGAGGAATTGTTAAACTGATGCAGAAGGTAATGATTATGGATCATCCGTTGATCCAGCACAAGATCGGCCTGATCCGAAGACGTGAGACAGGCTCCAGGGATTTCAGGGCGTTGATCAGCGAGATCGCCATGTACATGTGCTACGAGGCGACAAGGGATCTGAAGCTGAAGGATGTTGAGATCGAGACTCCGATCTGCAGGACGACGGTCAAGGAACTCAGCGGCAAGAAGCTGGCTGTTGTCCCGATCCTGCGTGCCGGGCTGGGTATGGTGGACGGTATGCTGGCGATGATCCCGGCGGCAAAAGTAGGGCATATCGGGCTGTACCGCGACCCGGAGACACTGAAGCCAGTGGAATATTACTGCAAGCTTCCGGCGGATTCGCAGGAGAGGGAAGTATTTGTCGTCGATCCGATGCTGGCGACGGGCGGCTCCGCGATTGCGGCGATCGACCTTTTGAAGGAAAAGGGCGTGAAGAATATCCGCTTTATGTGTATCATTGGTGCGCCGGAGGGGCTGGAAGCCATGAAGAAAGCGCATCCTGACGTAGATATTTATATCGGGGCGCTGGATGACCATCTCAATGAGCACGGTTATATCGTACCGGGACTCGGGGATGCCGGGGACAGGATTTTCGGAACAAAGTAATGCGAATTTTATTGTAAAATAACAGCGTAAAAGCGCATGGAAACAGTAAAATGTAAACCATGCGCTATTTTTGTGCCCAAAAGAGTGCTTCATGATAGATTTGTGAAATCGCGAGGGTATGTGAAGCACATTTTTGTTCTATAGCGCCTGCAGCCCTGTAGAAGAAAATTATAAAATCCGAAAAAAATTACTTGTATGTAACCTCCCTGTAACCTTTGCGGAGTATAATAATGAAAAAAGCGGGAAATCTGCCGGATAATCTCCGGGTGGTTTTTGATACGATGTAAATTCCATATCATAAAGGGCGCCAAAGATGAAAGGCAGCAGGGAGAAGGGATAGCGAAGAATGAACCATAAACAGACATTTATTTTGGAAGTGACCAGTACAGAGAATCAAAGCTGGCAGGGTAAAATCGATTGGGTAGAGGGTAAAGAGAAAAAGTCCTTCCGCAGTGTTCTGGAGCTGCTTCGTCTGATAGATTCCGTTGTATATATGCAGCGAGGAGAAGAAGGCTTCCATGGCTGACAGGTAAGAGAGAGGAATTATGAAAAAATTAAAGATGCAATTATTCGGAAGCTTCCGGCTGGAAAACGGGACGTCCGTCGTAAGCGAAGAGAAGCTTTATTCCAATAAGCTGACATGCCTGTTGGTTTATCTCCTGATCAACCGCGACCATATGCTGACGCACAGCCACCTGATAGAGACGTTCTGGGAGAAAGATTCCAAAAATCCGGAAAACGCGCTGAAGGTTCAGATGCACCGCATCCGGAGTGAATTGAAGGCATTGGGGGATGAGAAATTCATCCTGACGCTGCCGGGCGCCTACCGCTGGAACCCGGAGGTGGAGATCGAATCGGACTATGAACGGTTTGAAGAGATGGCTTCGGAGATCAGAAAGACAGACGACCCGGATAAGAAAGAAAAGCTGTGCCGGGAGATCATATCCTGCTTCAGGGGAAATGTGAGCGCGAAGGTCGCGGACGCACCATGGATCCTGCCGAAGGTGACCTGGTACCAGTCCGTATACATGGATTCAGCAAAGAAGCTGTGCAGTATATTAGAGGGGCAAGGGAAATGGGAGGAAATAGAACTGATCTGCAATCAGGCGCTGCATGTGGATACTCTGGATGAGGAGATCCATTGCTTCCTTATTAAAAGCCTGCAGAAACAGAAAAAATACGATCTGGCACTGTCCCACTATGAGAAAGCAAATAAGCTGCTTTATGAGCAGATGGGGATCCAATGCCCGAAGAAGCTGCAGACGGTCTTCCAGGAGATGATCTCGGAGACCAACGAAAATATGACAGATATCGGGAGGCTGATCGAGGAGGCTGCGGAACAGACCGCGCCGGGCAGAGTGTTTTTCTGCGATTACCAGATCTTCCGGCAGATTTACAGGATGGAACTGCGGCGGGTCGACCGTCTGGGGATAGCGGAGTACATCGTACTCTTTACACTGAAACGGTCAGGCAGTATCTGGAGCGGGATCAGTGTTGACCATGGGATGATCGAGGGGATGGAACTCCTGGAACAATCCATAGGGCAGTCGCTCAGGGTGGGCGATGTGGCGTCGAAATACAGCCCGACACAGATCGTTGTGCTCCTTCCCACCTGTACCTGTGAGAACGGGGTAAAGGTGGCTGAAAGGGTACGGCGGAGCTTCCGGAGCCGTATCGGCAGCAGAAAGCTGGAGCTGACATATGAGATGGCGGAGCTTTCGCCGACGAGATGACAGGATGCTGAGCCCGAATGATGCAGACGGATCGCCATGCATTTTGTACCCGTGGTTCCGGCATCATGGTATGGGAGGGTTCTTATATGGAGAACAGAGACGACCGTTATTATCCGGTTAATGCGATCCGGGTCTGTATTGATGAATATGACGGTGATATAAAAGGACGGATCTACAGCAAGATGTCCAGGGAGGCGCTGCACTTTGAAAACTGCGGCGAGATGTTCCTGAAGGCAGACCGGCTGTTCGATGACTGTGGATATCCTCAGTCCTTTCAGGAAAAACGGAATTTCGGGGAGACAAAAAACACAGTGCGTTATGCCCGTCCCAAGGAGGTACTGGGGGATCATGAGATCCGGAGCCAGGCCGGGCAATACAAGACCATCGACATCCTTATCAGGAGCCGGAGAAAGACGGGATGGCAGGGAACCATATTAAATAATGAAGGAAAACAGACAGAGAGATTTGAAAGTGAAATGGAATTGCTCCGGCACCTTGGCGTAGACAGTGAAAGCCGCTGGCCGCCTCAGGGGCAGGAAGATACAGAGAATAAGGCTTGCGCAGGGTCTGACCCTGACGGCCGGGATATAGAAGGAGCCAGAGATGACAGATAAGGAGTTCCGGCACCTGAGCCGGGCCGACCTGA
>CAYLPF010000125.1:0-5003 GCA_964385485.1 uncultured Lachnospiraceae bacterium
CAGCTCCTGCTCCGGCAAGGTAAAGGCGGTCGAAGAGCGCCATACTGCTTCCGGCACCAGAGCCATGTGTATCGTCATCGAAAATGACGGCCAGTATACTCTGGCGCCCAATATCGGCAAGACGCCGCACCGCGGTACTCTGTCCAGTAAGGATATCCTGGACGCCATCAAGGCTGCCGGTATCGTCGGCATGGGCGGAGCCGGTTTTCCGACCCACGTCAAGCTGACTTCCAAGAACCCGGAATCTATCGACTATGTCATCGCCAACGGTTCCGAGTGTGAGCCATACATTACGTGTGACGACCGTCTGATGCAGGATGAGAACCGCGGGATCGTTGAAGGGCTCCGCCTTGTCCTTGAGCTCTTCCCCAACGCCCAGGGCGTGATCGCCATTGAGGATAACAAGCCGGATGCCATCAAGGCTATGGAAGCTGTCTGTGCCGGTGAAAAGCATATTACAGTTCAGCCCGTCATGGCGAAGTACCCGGAGGGCGGCGAGCGCAACCTGATCTCCGTGATCAGCGGCAGGGATCTGCGTTTCGGACAGCTTCCCGCTGATGTGGGCTGCATCGTATGCAATGTCGGCACATTGAACGCGATCTATCACGCGGTTCATCATTCTGAGCCTCTGATGGAGCGCTATTTTACCGTATCCGGCGACGCCATCGCCAATCCGCAGACAATGTCCGTTCGCATCGGCACCTCCTGCGCTGAGCTGATCGAAGCGGCAGGCGGTATCAAGCCGGACTGCACCGTCAAAAAGGTGTTAAGCGGCGGTCCCATGATGGGGATCGCAATGTCCTCTCTCGACGTACCGGTATGTAAGAACAACAACGCCCTTACCGTCCTCGCTGAGGATGAGGTAGAGCTGGCGGAAGCACAGGCCACGGCGTGTATCCGCTGCGGCCGCTGCACGAGGGCCTGCCCGATCCACCTGATCCCACAGGCAATGGCGGATGCCGCGGAGCGGAAGGATTACGAGCGCTACGAAAAGAAGCTGTACGGGCTTGACTGTATCGCCTGCGGCTCCTGTACCTACGTATGCCCGGCCAAACGCCCGCTGATGCAGCTTTTCAAACAGACAAAAGCCTCTATCATGGCAGCAAAGAGAAAGTGAGGGAACTGACGAGATGAATGATAAATTGCTGAATGTTTCTTCCAGCCCGCATATCAGAAGCAAACTGACGACCGGAAGCGTTATGGCGGATGTGGCGCTGGCGCTTGCTCCCGCTGCGCTGTTCGGTATTTACCGCTACGGGCTGCACGCATTTCTCGTAATTGCCGTTTCCATTTTCTCGGCGGTTATTACAGAATTTGTTTTTGATTATATTGCAAAAAGACCAAACACCATAAAGGATGGAAGCGCCGTCGTCACAGGACTTCTTCTGGCGCTCTCTCTTCCGCCGGCTGTACCGCTGTACATCCCGTACCTTGGCGCCCTGTTCGCGATCCTGTTTGTCAAATGCTTCTTCGGCGGCCTGGGCAAAAACTTTATGAACCCGGCAGTCACGGCAAGATGCTTCCTGCTGATCTCCTTCGGAAGTGTTATGACAGATTACGCGGTGGACGGCATCAGCGGAGCGACTCCGCTCACTGCCCTGAAAGCCGGCGAGGCCATCAACGTTTCAGAAATGTACCTTGGGTACACCGGAGGCGTGATCGGCGGTTCCGCACTGGCGCTGCTGCTTGGCGGACTTATCCTGTGGGTGTCCGGCGGCATCACCCTGGAGATCCCGGTTTCCTGTATCGTCGCGTTTACCGCATTTATGGCGCTGTTCGGCGGACAGGGCTTTGATCCCGCGTTTTTGCTGGCGCACATCTGCGGCGGCGGCGTCCTGATGGGGGCTTTCTTCATGGCGACAGACCCTGTTACGAGTCCGGTTACCTCAAGGGGGCAGGTGCTGTATGGCGCTGTCATCGGTATCCTGGCAGGATTGTTCCGTGCCTTCGGTACGGCTGCCGACTCCTTCAGCTATGCGATCATTATTTCCAACATGGTCGTACCCTTCATCGACAAGCTTCCGATCCCGAAGCCTCTGGGCTACAAGGGCGGCGAATACAAGGAACGCGAGTTCCCGAAGGCCGCGGTCAACCTGACCGTCATCACGCTTATAGCGGGTCTTGCCCTCAGCAGCGTATATATGCTGACAAAAGAAAAGATCGACGAGCAGAACATGGCGGCCAGCGCAGCTTCTTACCAGGAGGTATGCCCGGACGCGGAATCCTTTGCATATGACGACGCGATCACTGCCGCTGTCGAAGCGCTTGGCGGTGAGATTTACGACGAGCAGTTCGGAAAGACATACATCAATGAAGCTGTAGTCGGAAAAGCTGCTGACGGTTCCATTGCCGGTTACGTGGTCAGCACAACAAGCGGCGACGGCTTTGATGGAAACATTACTCTCTCAGTTGGCATTGCGCCGGATGGCACAGTACTCGGCATCTCTTTCACAGAGCTGAACGAGACAGCCGGTATGGGTATGCGCTGCGATGAGGATGAATTCAAGGGTCAGTTTGCCGGCGTAAATACAGACGCATTCATTCTGAATAAATCCGGCGGTTCTACTGCCGATAATGAAATTGACACTGTATCAGGCGCCTCCACTACTTCCGGAGCCGTCGTGAACGCAGTCAATACCGCGCTTGCATTTTATGCGGCAAATATCCAGTAAGGGAGGGATACGAATATGAATCAATATATGGAACGAATTTATAACGGTATTGTAAAAGAAAATCCCTGTATCATCCTGATGCTCGGTATGTGCCCGACTCTGGCCGTTACGACCTCCGCGATCAACGGGATCGGTATGGGACTTTCCACACTGGCGGTCCTGATCTTCTCAAACATGATCATTTCCGCCATGCGCAATATCATTCCGGATCAGGTACGTCTTCCGGCCTACATCGTTATTGTGGCTTCCCTCGTGACGATCGTGGATCTCATCATGCAGGCTTACCTGCCGGGACTGTATGGCGCTCTTGGCATCTACATTCCGCTTATTGTTGTGAACTGTATCATTCTGGGGCGTGCGGAAGCATATGCAAACAAGGTAACTCCGGATCTTGCCGTCATGGACGGCATCGGCATGGGACTCGGTTTTACGATCGCCCTGACGGTCATCGGACTTGTACGTGAATTTCTCGGAGCCGGTACGGCCTTTGGCATTACCGTGCTTCCCGAAGCGTGTGAGCCGGTTGCCATCTTTGTGAAGGCGCCGGGCGCATTTCTCGTCATGGCTGTCCTGATCGCGATCCTGAACGGAGCGCACATCGCCACCGCGGCAAACAAAAAGGTAGAAGGCTGCGACGGCTGCTGCGCATCCTGCGCAAAATCCTGTGACACAGAAGAAAAGGAGGAAACGAAAGCATGAATACATCATTGCTCCTGATCATTATTACAACTGCCCTGGTCAACAACGTTGTTCTCAGCCAGTTCCTGGGCATCTGCTCCTTCCTCGGCGTATCAAAGCAGATCAAGACGTCTGCCAGCCTCGGAGGCGCTGTCATCTTTGTGATCACGATCTCCTCCGGCGTGGCAAACCTGCTGTATACCTTCCTTCTGAAGCCGCTGCATCTGGAGTATCTGAATACGATCGTATTTATCCTGGTAATTGCTACGCTGGTTCAGATGGTGGAAATGTTCCTGAAGAAGACATCTCCTGCTATCTATCAGGCTCTTGGCATTTACCTGCCGTTGATCACAACAAACTGTGCCGTTCTCGGCGTGGCTCTCACAAACGTTCAGAACGGATACAGCTTTATGGAAAGCGTTACAGCCGGATTCGGTACAGCGGTCGGCTACACCATCTCTATCGTGCTTCTTGCCGGCATCCGTGAACGGATCGATGAATCCAGCATTCCCGCACCATTCCGCGGCGCACCCGTTGTCCTGTTGTCTGCAGCCCTCATGGCGATCGCTTTTATGGGCTTTAGCAGCCTGTCACTGTAAAGGAGGTAACTTATGCAAGCAATTATTATCGCCACCGTAGCGGTAGGCTTGATCGGCCTCCTGATGGGTTTGCTCCTGATCACGGTCGATAAAAAATTTAAGGTACAAGTAGATGAAAAGGAGATCGCAGTGCGGGAATTCCTGCCTGGCAATAACTGCGGTGCCTGCGGCTATGCCGGCTGTGACGCCATGGCCTCCGCCATCGTCCATGAGGAAGCTCCCGTAAACGGATGTCCTGTGGGCGGCGCTGCAGTTGCTGAAAAGATCGCACACATCATGGGGGTGGAAGCCGAAGAAACAGAAAAAATGGTGGCTTTCGTCAAATGCTCCGGTGACTGTGAAAATGCAGCCGCAAGGGCGCATTACGTCGGCATAGACGACTGTTCCTCCGCTGTTGCCAGCGGACTTTCTCCCTGGACGTGTGATTTCGGATGTCTCGGCTTTGGTTCCTGCGCCGCTGCTTGTCCTTTTGACGCGATTCATGTGGAGAACGGCGTAGCCCGTGTAGACCGGACGAAATGCCGTGCCTGCGGTAAATGCGTTGCCGTTTGCCCGAAGCATCTGATCGAGATCCTTCCGGACAAATCGCCATATGCTGTCCGGTGCTCCAACCGTGACCGGGGAGCCGCTGTCAAGAAGGTCTGCAGCGCCGGATGCCTGGCCTGCAAGCTCTGTGAAAAACAGTGTGAATCCGATGCCATCCACGTAGAAAACAACGTGGCGCATATCGATTATGAGAAATGTATCGGATGCGGCAAATGTGCTGAGAAGTGCCCGGCAAAGGTTATCAAAAAACGCGTATAAAAACATATAGTGATCGGATGGGGGAGAACGATCGCCCCTGTCCGTACACGGCTCTGCGCAAAAAAGAGGTCTGGTATCTTACCAGACCTCTTTTTTGCGCAGAGGAAACTTCGTCTCCTCACATTTTTGTTCTGTCATTATTTTGAACGGATAAACTCCGCGATCGCTTTGTCCCAGCCCTGGATGTGATTTACAAGCCACTCTGTGATATTCTTGTTCACTGCGTCTACAAAGGCAGTGCTCGGGCCCT
>CAYLPF010000126.1:0-5003 GCA_964385485.1 uncultured Lachnospiraceae bacterium
GGCAGATTTTCCCGGGTCAGGGAGTTAAAGGTCTCGATGGCTCCCCTCATATCTCCCATCAGTGCATTTGTAAATTCCTCTCCGAAGCTGACTTCCCAGATTGTTCCGTTATTGTTGAATTCCATATCGATATCGGTCGAACATGTCTTATCGTTTTCTTTCAGAGATTCCAGCAAAAGCCTGGAGGTTTCGTTGGAAAAGGTAACGCTGTCATCCCGGATCGATTTTGTAGTCGCCGCGTAATCAAGGAGATGCTTCTTGTATATGGTAAGTACATTTTCCATATCCACACTTCTGATCCTGACAACGACCTTGGCCGTATTGTCTTCTTCTGTGCATTTTATGATATCGTAATCGAAGGCGGCGGCAAGCTGGGAGATATACTCTTCATCGATCTGCTGATAATAGTCGGTATTGTATGTGGCAAAAATATCCTGGACAGACAGGTATTCCATCCACTGCTCTGCCGACAGGTTTTTCAGGGCATCCAGATGGATCGATACAGTTTCGGAAGCGGAAAGGATCTTAGGATCGTTCATATACGTGATAAAGCCGCTGACCAGCTCATCCTCCAGCGTCTCATCCGTCTGGATCACCCATCCGGATTCACCCTTTTCCAGATGAAAATATGCGGTGGTAACGACCGGCTCATACGTATTTCCGGCGATCGTATCCCGAAGCAGCCGGTAATAATCGCCGGTGGCAGTACTTCCGGAGTCAGGATAGATCGCCGCGGATTCCTGCAGGATCCTGCGGCAGACATCCTGGGCCAGGGCATGCATGTCAATATTTGTGATATTGACGCTGACGGTGGCTGTATCGCCGTCTATCTGCTCGTTGTGAATATTATACTTGAAATTTTTGAAAAAAAGATTGACTGCCTCTGCTGTTTCATCACTTAAGGCGCCGGAGGAGAGGTGAGAATTCATAAGATTTTCATAGGAAACGAATGACTGTATGGTGTCCGTGTCCAGCTCCTGGATCAGCGCAAGCTCATTTTCTACAGCCTGCGCAGGACGGTCCATTCTTCTGGCGTTCCAGGAATAGAGAAGGCCAATGAGCAGAAACTGGAGCACAAGGATGGACGGTATCCCGATCGTAAAGGTGAGATGCTTCGTCTTGTGGCGAAATACATACATGCCGGTCAGGATGCCGATGCTGCCAAACAGAAGGGCGATCATAAAAAGAGTCCGCTCAGATACGCGCCATTTGCCCCGGCGGGCCTTCCGCTTATCGATCCCCATGATAAAGAAACCGATAAGATTGATCATAATAATATAAAGGATTAACAGTGTTTTCATAACATCCTCCGATAATAAGTGCAAGCTATTCTTAGTTTACATGAAAATATATCGAATGTCAAATATTCTTGGTACATTTTGGAAATACTTGTGTGACAAATTTCGACAAGAATATGGTTGTGTTACGCGAAAAATAATGGTATAGTTTTGAAAGAACTGTGCGGAATGCGCATTTGCGCCATGCCGGCAGGCATTCAGAGGCAATGCCGCAGGGAGGCTGAGGCGATCGTTCGGGAAGGAAAAGTACAGATGAAAGCTGCTGGATTGGACAATTATGAAGAATACCTGAATCAATATTATTTTCAGGATGACCGCACTGTCAGTGTATTTGAATATACAAAACGCGCGATCCGGAGAATGGATCAGATACTCTCCTCTTTGGAGTTTGAGACCTGCGACGCGCAGCTGATTTACCGCTATCTGGTCAGGGAGACAACGCCCATTCCCTTCTCCGCTTATCTGAAACGGTACATTTACATCCGGACGGAGCTGGAAGACGCTTTTGAAAGCATTCCGGATTCCGTCTACGCGGAAATCATACGCAACGCTTTTTTTGAAAATCACATGGCGTTTTCCTTCCAGCCGACCCGGAAGAAATCCTCCGGGATCATCCGGGGCTGGCTTACCAGGGAATCGGTTCAGAGAAAGACGGTTTTTCTCCTTGGGTTCGGCCTTCGCATGGACGACAGGGATGTAACGGACTTTCTGACAAAGTGCCTGAAGGAGGCCGACTTTGATTTTTATGATCCGACGGAAACGGTATACTGGTATTGCCTGCATCACCATTTAAGCTTTGACGCGGCAAACCGGCTGCTGGAGGAATCCGCGGGTGACGGGGAGCAGCCGAAGGCGGACAAGGATTATCTGAGCAGTATTTCCATGAACCCGAAGCTGTGCCTCTGGGAGGAGGATACACTGAGAGAATACCTGCGTTACCTGAAGGTGAACCGGCCCGAGGGTGAGGAAACCGCTTTCTGTGAATTTAAAAGGCTCTATGGACGGGTGGCGGCGCTTTGCGCAAAGAGCGGGAGCGGACTGTCCTATGAGATAGAAAATGTATTCAGCTGCGGGATACCGAGGGATCCGGCGGGAAATCTGAAGCGGATCTCAGAATCATCTCTGAGGAAACCGTTTCTTTACCATAAGATGAGCCGTCAGCGCATGAGTATGCTTCTCGGGCGGGAGAGGCCTGTGAACCGGTTTGACCTGATCACCTTTTTGTTTTATCTCTACAGCAGAAAGGAAGGGGCATCGGATCGGAGACGGGATGAATTTATCCGGGAAGCAAATTCGATCCTGACAAAATGCCATATGGCCGGACTGTATTTTGCCAATCCCTATGAGGCGTTTGTTACGATGTGCCTGATGACGGATGAACCGCTCGGAACCTTCGGGGATGTGTGGGAGATGTCCTATGAGAAAAACAGCGGGGAGATGTAGCTATGGAGGAGAGGAAGACAGAAATCTGCGATTTTCCGGAAGATTGGTCAGATTGGAGTGTCAGAGAAAAGATCGGTGAGGGTTCCTGCGGGAACGTTTATCGCATGGAGAATAAAAACGGGCATGTTTCAGCCGTGAAAGTCATGAGTGTTCCTGCGGGTTCCTTTGAGGTGCAGGTGCTGACACGGCTTGGAGGATGCCCGTATATTGTGGAACTGGAGGATTACCGCATTCTGGAGACGGACGGAGGACAATGGAAGGTGTTTCTCAGGATGGAGTGCCTGAAAAGCCTGGCAGAGCTTCTCCATGAAAAGCCCCTCGCACAGGAGGAGGCGCTGCGGATGATGATCGATCTTTGCCGGGGACTGGAAAGATGCGGGCAGGAACAGATCATCCACAGGGATATTAAGCCGGAGAACATCCTGATCACGGCGGATGGAAGGGCGAAGCTGGGAGATTTCGGCATCGCGGCAGAGCCGGCGCAGACGGAGGAAAGCCATAGGATCCAGGGAACCTTTTCCTATATGGCGCCGGAGATTTTCCACGGACAGAAATATGACCGGACTGCCGACATTTATTCTCTGGGGCTGGTATTTTACCGGATCATGAATCGTGGGAGAGACCCCTTTGTTTCCAGAGAGAAACAGATGATCAGCTATAAGGACAGCGAGGCTGCCCTGAAAAAACGGATGAGCGGCGCGCCGTTTCCCGCTCCCGCGGATGCGTCGGCGGAATTCGCGCGGATCCTGAAGAAGGCCTGTGCCTTCCGCCCGGGAAAGCGTTATCAGAGCGCCGGGGCGCTTCGCAGAGCCCTGGAAAAGTGCCTGCGCCATGGCAAAAGCAGGCTTGGCAGGAGCTTTTATTCCTTAAGCCGCCTGCAAAAAGCAGCGGCTGCAGCGGCCTTAGCGGCAGCGGTTTGCGGAGCCGGAGCCCTGGCCTGGTGGAGAACGCCTGTTATGCGGCAGGAGCGCGGGGACGGTTTCACCTGGAGCCTTGGCAGGGACGGCACCCTGACTTTCCGTGGGGATGGGATCCTTACTTCTTATCAGGAAACGGAGGATTGGCAGAAAAACGGCGGCGAGATAAAAAAACTTGTGATCCGGGGGAATGTGACAGATGTGGAACAGCAGTTCGGGCTCTGCCATTCGCTGCGGGAGGTCAGTCTGCCGGAGGGGCTGGAGACCATAGGGGCATATGTATTTCAGGACTGTCAGAACCTGCAGGAGATATCTTTCCCCTCCACGCTGAAGGAAATCGGAGAAATGGCGTTTTTAAAATGCCTGGCGCTGGAGGAGGTGAAGCTGCCGGAAGGGCTGGAAACCATTTCCGATATGGCGTTCTGGTTCTGTTCCAATCTTGCGGAGGCAGAGATCCCTTCATCGGTCAGGAAGATCGGGGCGGATGCGTTTGGCAGCACGCCCTGGATGGAAGAACGGCAGAAGGAGGGCGCTTTCCTGATCGTGAACGACCTCCTGCTGGCTTACAATGGGGAAGGCGGGGACGTGGTTATCTCCGAAGATATGGGTGTCCGGGCGATCTGCGGCAGGGCGTTTGCACAAAATAAGACGCTGCGGAGCGTGACCCTGGCGGACACGGTGGAGGAAGTGGGAGAGGAAGCCTTTGACGGCTGCTCTGCGCTTGTCTCAGCCACCCTGCCCTCCGGATTGCGGGAGATCCCCGCAGAAATGTTCAGAAATTGTTCCGCCCTGGAAAAGATTGTACTCCCGGCAGAAGCGGAGCGGATCGGAGCGGGCGCTTTTTCGGGCTGCCAGAGCCTGAAGGAAATCCCGCTGCCGGAAACGGTGTCCGCCATCGGAGAACAGGCTTTTGAGAATACGGCGTGGTATGAGGAACAGGAAAAGAAAAGCGAATATATTGTTCTGGGGGATTTCCTGCTCGCATGGCTTGGGGATGAAACCGAGCTGGCGATCCCGGAAAGCCTGGGTATCCGGCACATAGCGGACAGCGCTTTTGTGAACCATACGGATCTGAAAAAGGTGGTGATCCCGGAGGGAGTTGTCAGTCTGGGAGAAAAATGCTTTTTCTTCTGCGTGAATCTGGAACAGATTGAGTTTCCGCAAAGCCTGAAGGAAATCGGACTGGGCGCTATGGCCACCACAAAGTGGTGGGAGGAGCGGCAGAAGGAGGGCGGCCCCTTTGAGATAAACGGAATCGACATCACTTATTAAGCTCCTGGGATGCTGCCCGGAAGGTACCTTCTATGTTACAGGATGACTAAGTGCCGTGTGATATAATGTGAAC
>CAYLPF010000127.1:0-4962 GCA_964385485.1 uncultured Lachnospiraceae bacterium
ACGTAACAGGTATATGCAAAGAAAACTCAGATATGTGAAAAGGGGGATGTGTATGGAACTGTTGCATGGAAAAGGGAAAACGGTGTCAGAGGTGGTAAAGGGACTTTTGCTCTCGTGTCTGGTGACGACGGTGCTCCTGCTTCTTCTGGCGTTTGCCATGCTGAAATTTCAGCCTCTGGCGGAGAGAATGGAACTGTGTATTCTTTTTACGTACGTGTTTTCCTGCCTTGTGGGAGGCCGATACTGCGGACACCGGGCGCAGCAGCGAAAGTTTCTGAGGGGGATGCTGCTGGGAATCGTTTATTTTATCCTGCTGTTCCTGTTCTCGCAGATGGGAGACCGGGCGGTGCAGTCCGGCCTTCTGCAGAGCGTGACAGCCTTTGTACTCTGTGCCTGCGGCGGGATGCTGGGCGGAATGCTGGCCGGGTGAGCAGGATAGTATGCCGCGTAACAATTCAGCCAGCCGTTAACAGAGAAGATTGCAGGCGGCACTGCGATCTTCTCGTCCTGGTGGCTGAATTGTTACAAGGCCGCAGCGGAATAAGTGATGTTTGCGTTTTTTTACTTTCCTTTTTGAGACATATGTGGTATAGTAAAACAGATTAGAGGATTCTATTGGATTTTTGCATAGATTCGTATCTGTCAGTTCAGACAAATATCCCGATTATTGCGGCAATTGATAAAACCAATAAACAAAAAGAATATATGAGGTGAATATGAGAGAAAAGTATGAATCATTATCCCTGGCGGTCCTGAAGGATTTAGCAAAGGCCAGAGGAATGAAGGGAATTTCAGGAATGAAAAAAAGTGAAGTGATAGAAGCAATGCTGGCACAGGATGAAAAGGACAGCGCAAAGGAAAAAACGGAAGGCACGGAGCAGAAAACGGCCGGTGAATCCCACGGCAGCGGGACACGCGCTGCTGAGAACCGCAGCCGGGAGATGCGCGGTACAGAGCAGCGCAGCTACAGGCAGCGCAGTACAGAGGGCCGCGGACAGGAGTCGAACCGGGAAGTGCGGAGCACGGAGCCGCAGAGACCTGAGCAGAGCGAGCAGGAGCGCACGGACAGGCCTCCGACAGAGCTTTCACAGCTTGACAGCGGCGTTGAGGCCAAAGGTATTCTTGAGGTAATGCCGGATGGCTTTGGTTTTATCCGGAGCGACAATTATCTTCCGGGAGAAAATGATGTGTACGTATCGCCTTCCCAGATCCGCAGATTCAATCTGAAGACGGGCGATATCATTTCCGGCAATACAAGGATCAAAGCGCAGCAGGAGAAGTTCGGCGCTCTGCTTTATGTGAAGACGATCAATGGCAAGACTCCCTCTGAGGCGATGAAGAGGTACAATTTTGAAGATATGACGCCGATCTTCCCGAATGAGAGGATGCGGATGGAGCGGGGCTCCAGAGCGACAGCCATGCGTATTGTCGACCTGTTCTCCCCGATCGGCAAGGGACAGAGAGGCATGATCGTATCGCCGCCGAAGGCAGGTAAGACCACCCTTCTGAAGGATGTTGCGCGGTCGATCCTTCAGAATGATCCGAATATGCGGCTTCTGATCCTTCTGATCGATGAGCGGCCGGAGGAGGTCACAGATATTAAGGAAGCGATCTGCGGGGAAAATGTAGAGGTCATTTACTCGACCTTTGACGAGCTTCCGGAGCATCATAAGAGGGTTTCAGAGATGGTGATCGAGCGTGCGAAGCGTCTCGTGGAGCAGCGGGAGAATGTGACGATCCTTCTCGACAGTATTACCCGTCTTGCCCGGGCGTACAACCTTACGGTTCCGCCCAGCGGCCGTACGCTTTCCGGCGGCCTTGACCCGGCGGCCCTGCATATGCCGAAACGCTTTTTCGGTGCGGCGCGAAAGATGCGGGAGGGCGGCAGCCTGACGATCCTGGCTACGGCTCTTGTGGATACCGGCAGCAAGATGGATGACGTAGTATATGAGGAGTTTAAGGGCACAGGCAACATGGAGCTTGTCCTGGACCGTAAGCTGTCGGAGAAGCGTGTGTTCCCGGCCATTGACATCCCGAAGTCCGGTACGCGCCGTGAGGATCTTCTGCTTGACCGTGATGAGCAGGAAGCCGTGTATATCATGCGGCGGGCATTAAACGGCCTGAAGTCTGATGAGGCGGTGGAGAATATCCTGAATATGATCGTTAACACGAAGGACAACCGTGAGCTTGTGCAGCGGGTGCGCAGACAGAAGTTCATATAAAACAGTTGCATTTTGCAGAAATATATGATATCATCTTGATGTTGTCTCAGAAGAGACGAACTGCAGGGACTTGCAGGGATAGTCTGGGGTAGCTTGCTGCGGTAATACCTGAGCAGCATTGACCAGAAATTGAGCCGGACAGCCGGTATCAGCAGTTCACAGAATAAGAAGAAGAGGTGAAAATCATGAAAGAAGGAATCCATCCGAAATACTATCAGGCAACCGTGACATGCAACTGCGGCAATACTTTTGTGACAGGCTCTACTAAGAAAGACATCCACGTAGAGATCTGTTCCAAGTGCCATTCATTCTACACAGGCCAGCAGAAGGCAACAACAGCCCGCGGACGTATTGAGAGATTCAACAAGAAATACGGTATTGAGTCTAAATAGTATGAGAAAAGATAAGGTTGAGATTGCAAAATCTCAACCTGTTTTTGAATAATGGAGGAATTAAGGTATGAAACCATCCGGAATAGGAGGCCAGGCGGTCATTGAAGGTGTCATGATGCGCAATGGCGGGAAATATGCAGTGGCTGTGCGGACAGAGGATCAGGGGATCGTGGTAGATGTCCAGAGCTGCGGAAGCAGCCGTTTTCAGGACAATAAATTCGTTAAGCTTCCGATCATCCGGGGCGTTGTCAATTTTTTTGATTCATTGGTTCTGGGCATGAAGTCATTGATGTATTCCGCATCACTTTTCGCGGAGGAAACAGAGTCAGAGAAGGCTGAGCGGGAAGGAAAGGCAAGAAAAAAGGCAGCGGAAAAGGCAGAAAAGCTGCGCAGTCGGGGAAAGCAGACAGAGGCGGACAACGTTCTGCAAAAATGTGAGGAAAAGCTGGCAAAGGAAGCCGGGGCCTCATCCTCCGGCAAGGAGGACGGGGACAACGATATGCTGATGACGATTACCGTCATTTTTTCACTCGTATTCTCGATCGTGCTGTTTATGATGGCGCCGTATTTTATTTCACGGATACTTCGGAAGTTTGTTGCTTCGGAGATGCTGATCCTGATTGTGGAAGGTATCGTGAAGCTGCTGATCTTTATCGGGTATCTGGCGCTGATCTCCCGCATGAAGGATATTCAGAGAACCTTTATGTATCACGGAGCGGAGCATAAGTGTATCAACTGCATCGAGCATGGCCTTGAGCTGAATGTAGAAAATGTGCGGATAAGCTCCAGGGAGCATAAGCGCTGCGGCACCAGCTTTCTGTTTATCGTCATGTTTGTCAGTATTGTATTTATTATGGTGGTCAGTATTCCGCTGTTTGCGCTGATCCATGTAAATACGGCTTTTTGGAGGATCGTGCTCAGGCTTGCGCTGCTTCCGGTGATCGCGGGCGTATCCTATGAGTTTATCCGCCTGGCAGGAAGCTCGGACAGTAAGCTTGTGAATATTCTGAGTAAACCGGGCATGGCGATGCAGCGCCTGACGACGAAGGAACCGGACGATTCCATGATCGAGGTAGCCATCGCATCGGTAGAAGCTGTATTTGACTGGAAAAGGTTTGAGAACGAGCAATTCGGGACAAATTATACTCTTGATGAGCCGGAGGAAGGCAGTCAGGAACAGAAAGAATTATGAGACAGGACGCAGCAGAAAGATCCATGAAGCATTCGGGGACGGATGGCCTGACAGCACATACAGGAGACAGGCAGAAAAGAAGCCTCCGGGCCGCTTTGAAAGCAGGGGAGCGGTATCTTACAGAATGCGGGATAGAGGATGCTTCTGTGGATGCGTGGCTTTTGCTGGAACATGTGACCGGTATAACGAGAGCCGTCTTCCTGGCGGAAGGCGGGCAGGAAATATCCGGGGAAGACGATCATCGTTATCAGGAGCTTCTTCTGAAAAGAGGAAGCCATATACCGCTGCAGCATCTGACAGGAGAGCAGGAGTTTATGGGCCTGACTTTCAGGGTGAATGAATGCGTCCTGATACCGCGGCAGGATACGGAGATCCTTGTAGAGGAAGCTCTGAAGCGGTTAAGGCCGGGGATGCGGGTGCTGGATATGTGTACCGGCTCCGGCTGTATTGCGGTCAGCCTCGCGAAGCTTTTTCCGGCTTCGCTGACTGCCCCCGGAAAGGTCAGCGCGGCGGAAACCGGAGAAAACACGGAGCAGTCTGCCATACGGGAAAAAGCGGCAGAGACAGGCGGCGCACTTGTGGTGGACGCGGCAGACATTTCAGAAAGGGCGCTGGAGGTTGCGGCTGAAAACGCCCTGCGTCTGGGGGCCGGCGTGAGATTCATACACAGCGACCTGTTTTCGGCAATTTCGGAGAGATATGATATGATCGTTTCAAATCCGCCGTATATCCGCAGCGGGGTGATCGAAGAGCTTTCGGAGGAGGTGCGGCGCCATGAACCGCGCCAGGCGCTGGATGGAAAGGATGACGGATTGTATTTTTACAGGAAGATCATTGCGGAGAGCAGCGCATATCTGACGGAAAACGGGTGGCTTCTGTTTGAGACCGGTTACGATCAGGCCGGGCAGGTGACGGCGCTTATGGCCGAAGCCGGATTTGCGCAGGTACAGACGGTCCGGGATCTGGCAGGACTGGATCGGGTCGTGCTTGGACAGCTGCCCGGATGAAGAAGGGGCGCTGCCTGACATGGGCATTAAGACCGCTGGAAGGCGCTGCCGGAATGGCTGACCCGATATAAGAAAGAGAGAAGAAAGAGAGAATACTCATGTTTGATAAATTGGAAGATTTATTGATACGTTTCGAAGAGATCCTGAAT
>CAYLPF010000128.1:0-4941 GCA_964385485.1 uncultured Lachnospiraceae bacterium
GTCTTTGTCGCAACCTCCTTTACAAGCTGCGCGCCCATATTCTCATAACGGTCTTCCAGTTCGATCTCTTTGGCGATCGTCACGCCGTCATTTACAATGAGCGGCGTCCCATAGGATTTGTCAAGAACCACGTTCCTTCCTTTTGGCCCAAGTGTTACTTTTACTGTACCCGCCAGTTTATCGACGCCGGCTTCCATCTTTTTCCTTACATCAATATCAAAGCAAATATCCTTTGCCATTTTACATTCCTTCTTTCTTTAACCGTATGATTCTGAAATAACTGTTTACTCTACGATGGCGATAATATCACTCTGACTCACGATAATAAACTCTTCCTTATTTACCTTCACCTCTGTTCCTGCATATTTGGAATAAATGACTTTATCACCCTCTTTTACCTGCATGGCAGAGACTTTCCCGTCTTCCTCTTTCCCTGGTCCGACAGCCACCACGACTGCTTCCTGCGGTTTTTCTTTTGCGCTGTCAGGCAGGATAATGCCGGATTTGGTCTGCTCCTCTGCCTCCTGCTGCTTCAAAACAACTCGGTCTCCTAACGGTTTTAACTTCATATTTTGCCTTCCTTCCCGTCCTGTCAGCACTCATTTTTATCGAGTGCCAGCGCAGGGCTAAAAAAATGTCTCTCCAGGAGCACTATTTTTAAATTGTTTAATTTTAAAGTATTATGCATCATGCAATAACCTTTGTCAATAGATTTTATAATTATTTTATACTTACGGATGCTCAGATCAGTTCCTGAATGTTTCTGAAGATTTTCTCTGTTGTCCTCTGATAAGCGTCTATTTCCTCCCTGGGAATTCCATTAAAAATCTGCTCGCCCAGTTCTCTTTTGATCCTGGAAATCTCAGCTATGATCACTTCTGCGCTCTCCGTGACAAGGTAATGCATATATCTTCTGTCATCCTGATCCGGTATCGCAGTAATCAGATTCCTGCGGTACAGATAATCGATGGCCTGTGATACGTGTCCACGGTTCAGCTTCAGTCTCCGGTAAATGTCAGTCGGCGTATTCTTATCCATACATCTTGAAAGATAATACAATACTTCAATGTCTACTTTCTTCAGATTATAATCCTTTTTTATCACTGAAAACCGGCTTTCCATCAAATGCTTGAAGTCCCCGCCTTTTAATGCCAGTTCTAATTGCTCATCCACCGTGCTTCCCCGCCTTCCAAACAGAAACATAAATTTTAAATATTTTAGCATCAGGGTTTAAATATTTCAAGTACGTTTTTATCTTTTACCTGTGGAAAAAACGTTTCTCCTTTTTATCTGCCATGCGCTTTAATCCCTGGTAATGCCGGGAAATCATCAGAAGCAGAAACGCCGTCATACATATTCCGGCTTCCGCGCCTTTGCAAAGAAACGCCGCCGGAACCGCAAAAAGGGCAATCAAAACCGCTCCCAGCGGGAGATAGCCCGTCAGCAAAGTTATGATACCGCCTGCAATGCAGCAGACCGTTCCCCATAAAGGCATATATACAATGAGCCAGGTGCAGGTCACCGTCACGCCCTTCCCTCCATGAAAATGATTCCATGCCGGGAAATTATGTCCAAGCACGGCGCCCATTCCTGCCCATAGAAGCACAGTATCATCCATGGCCGCGCCTGTCAGCATCCATGCAGCCAGAAAGGCCGCTAAAGTCTTTCCGATATCTCCGACCAGCACGACAGCTCCTGCTTTCTTTCCCACATGGCTCATAATATTGGCCATTCCCGGATTGCCTGAACCAATCTCTTTGGCTCTCTTTCCCGTACATAATTTTGCCACCACGTCGGCTGTAAGGAAATTACCAAAAATATAACCTGTTCCCATAGCCACCAATCGCATTCCTGTCATTACGCTCCCGCCTCCCCGGTATGCCGTTACTCTTTTTACCTGACTCCCAATATCTCCAGAATTTCCGGGTGCTCATCTCCCCGGAATACATTGACCATATTCCATATGCCTGCCCTGTCCTTATATGCCGGAAACAGAAAACCGGATTCCACTCCCTGCGGCTCGTAATTGGAATCCACCGGGCATACCGCGCAGATCAGAAACGAATAGACGTCCTCCGACTCCCACTGTGATACATGGTCGGTTCCTTTTTCCGGGATATCATATTTCCCCAGGAAGAAAAAGATGCCGTAATCCTGTTCCGCATGATACCGCTCGCCAAACATTTCATAGAAAACATCCAGCAGGCCATCGTTCTTGAAACCGTCTTTCAGGATTGCCCTCAAAAACTGCCATGTGCTGCCCTGCCTCTGTGAGGATTCCGGAAAACGGTATTCTTTTAATTCGACATTCGTTCCGGCAAAAGGGATCGTCTTTGCCACTTTTAATTTTTGTTCCTGTTCTGCCTTCCCCAGTTTTTGGAAATGGACATTAAACGTCCCATCCACATACCCATCTCTCTCGAAATAGGCCCCTGCAATTCTGTGAAAGCAGTTCCTGCTCCTTGTCATACGCCGGGTCAGTTCCAGCATATCTTCCCTGTTGATTCCTGTCATATCTATTTCTCGTATCCCGGTAGAGCGGCTACCGTGTAATCCTATTCCATCGCCCGGCTTCAGCAATTCCCCGTGTAGACGTATGTCAGATACTCCCGCGCCGTTTCTGCCAAAGCATATACCGATGCCACCGGGGTCGGCGGGCGATCCTGCATTTTATATCGGGGAAAGAAGCGACTGAGGTGCAAGGGGATATTCCGGTCAATTCCCGCAAGCCACTTTGCCAGAGTCCGGATCTCTTCCCTGCTGTCGTTTTCCCCTGGCACCAGCAGTGTGGTCACTTCCACATGGCATTGCTCCGCTGCCAGCGTAATAGAGCGCTTCACCGTATCCAGATCGCCGCCCAGCCGCCGGTACCACGCCGGGGTAAAGCCTTTCAGATCGATGTTGGCCGCGTCTATCAGGGGCAGCAGAGCGCGGAATGGCGCATCCTCAATCGTGCCGTTGGTGACCAGTACATTGACCATACCCCGCTCATGGATCCGGGCGGCGCAGTCCCGTACATACTCATAGCCCACCAGCGGCTCATTGTAGGTATAGGCCGCTCCAATGTTGCCCTGACCCTGCAGTTTTACCGCCTCATCCGCCAGCTGCTCCGGGGAAACTTCTGCTGTTTGTATCTCACCGTATCCTGCCATGGATATCTCATGGTTCTGGCAGAAAGGGCAGCGCAGATTGCAGCCAAAGCTGCCCACAGACAGGATCCTGCTGCCGGGGTGGAACCGGCGCAGGGGCTTTTTCTCAACGGGGTCCAGAGCCAGACTCGTAATCTTTCCGTAGTTGAGGGGGACAACGCTACCGCTGCGGTTTGCCCTTGCCCGGCAGAGGCCGGTCTGTCCCTCTTCCAATTGACAGTGGTGGAAACACAGCTCGCACGATACCTTCAAGTGTGCCTCACCACCTCAAACCGCTCCAAGGTATAGTGTTCATTGGAACGGATGCCGCCTTTCTGGCGGGCGATGTCGATCTGCTGCTCCACGGTATCCACTCCGTCCAAATCGGGCAGCAGCAGTCCGCGCCTACTTCCGCAGGAGACAATGACACCGTACTTCTTTACATCCAGTTCCGCCGGAGAAGGAATCGCTTCCGGTTTTCCCAGCACATCCACACTGTACTCCAAGCTGTCAAGTTCGGAGATCGTCACCGGCGGAAACCGGGGATCACGGGAACAGGCGGAGATGGCGTTCTGCACGATCTCCTGCGCCACGCTCCCGGTGGTCGGTTCCGTGGTGCCGATGCAGCCCCGAAGCTGGCCGTGGATGTGGAGCGAAACAAAAGCCCCCGCTTTTTGGTCAGTCATCTCCGCGGGCAGATCCGTCGGCAATATTGTCAGCCGTTTCCCCGTGCGGACATAAGTCTCCAGTGACAAACGCGCCAGCCGCACCCAGGGATCCTCCGACGCTTTCCGCTCTGCCAGACGTGCCTGTTCTGCCGCTTCATACCCGGCAGCATAGCGGCGGCTCTCATCCGTTCCAACGACTGTGAAGATCGCCACACCGTAGCCCACGCCGAAATTCCCCTCGTGACTGAGCAGTCTTGATCTCACAGCAAGACCGTCCAGCGCCCCGGCCATGATCTGGAAAGAGCGCAAGCCGCACTCCGCTGCCCGTTCACAAAGGCCGGGATCCATGGTAAGAAATTGCAGAAAATCTCCCGACTCCATGGCTGCCGTCACCTGTTCGTCAAAAACCGGCCCTTCGGGAGCAAAGCCATACGGCCCATCCTTCCGAAGCTTGTGTGAGAGATCCCCGCTGGCCACGAACACCGCCTTTCTGCCCAGCTTATTCACCGCTTTTGCGATGCACTGGCCAAGCCGGTAGTGCTCCAGCGGGGAAAACCCGGACAAGCCGATCCGGATAACCGGGCAGGTCACTCCAGCCTCCCGCAGAAAATACAGGGGCAGGAAAACGCCATGATCCAGGGCAGGATCCTTTTCTCCCAGCGTCCCCGCCTGAATATCCGCCGCTTCCGCCTGCCGGATGATTTCCTTCCGCAGCGCTGTATCATACTCGACATCAAGCCGCGTCTGAGGCGCACCAAAAGCAGACATATCCCCCGCTGCTCTCTTGCCGGGAGAAATATGAAAATAATCGGCGTACAGCACGGTGTGGGGCGAAGTGATGATCAGCGTCTCCGGCTCCCAGGAACGAACCTGCCGGGCGGCGGTACGGTAGGCGTCAATGGTGGCTTGTACTTCCCTCTCCCGCCCGCATCCAACAGTAGGGATGATAATTGGCGGATGGGGAACAATGATAGAACCTGTGACAGACATATAATTGCCTCCTCGAATCTTGTTTTTCGATTTCAACTGTTCTGAAAGTTACGCTTCTTCGTTCTGCGCCTTTGGCAGGTTTCGGTGTGCCATTGCCTGATGGTAGAGTCTTTCTGTCCCTGAATCAAACGCCACCAGCCAGACTTCAAAATCAT
>CAYLPF010000129.1:0-4935 GCA_964385485.1 uncultured Lachnospiraceae bacterium
TTTCAACACAATATGCTCTTTTCTTATTTCAGGAGTGCTTCCATCACCCCGTAATAACAATCTGTGACCTTTACGAGCTGGTCTGTCTCAATGTACTCATTCACCGTGTGAGCCAGATTTTCCTTCGACGGTCCGAGGCCAAAGGTCTTGATCTTCGCTTCACCTGCATAGTGGCTGCCGTTTGTACAGAAGTTGTACTGTGTGATCTCCGGCGTATAGCCCATCTGCTCCAGCCTGGTCTTTACATCCTGTACAAACTCATCCTTCTCATCGTACAGCCAACCCGGGAAGAAACGTTCTCCAGTGATCTCATTGCCGGTATGGCACAGTTCTTTTCCGGTCGCATAAGATACCTTTGCCTTAAGCTGCGGATCCTCCTTCATCAGCTCATCCAGAAGCTTCTGGATCGGCTCAAGTACGCTCTCTTTCGTTTCTCCCACAAGCAGACGCCTGTCATACGTTGCACGGCAGTATTCCGGTACAACAGAAGCTCCCGGATACGGCGAAGATTTGATATCGGTCAGCTCCAGGATGCCGTCTCCCAGCACCGGATGATGCGGCGGCTCCAGCGTGCGGATCGCTTCGATCACCTTCGCCATCTTGTATACCGCGTTAATGCCCTTCTCCGGATTTGCAGAATGGCACGGTTTGCCAAAGGTCTCCACAACGATCTCTCCCCGGCCTCTCTGTCCGATCTTGATATTAAGCTGGGAAGCTTCGCCGATCACCACATAATCCGGCTGAACTGCTTTGCTGATCTCCCGCGCAGCCACTCCTTCAAAACATTCCTCATGGACTACGCCTGCCACGTAGATTTCACCGGCAAAGTCCTTCCCCGTATCCTTCGCGAAGGCTTCCGCCGCCGTCACAAAGCCGGCTACCGCTCCCTTCATATCGCTGGTACCGCGTCCATAGATCTTACCGTCATGGATTTCTGCCGCGAAAGGCGGATACATCCATTCGCTCTCATCTGTTACCGGCACCGTATCGATATGTCCGTCAAACAAAAGCTTTTTGCCCGGCCTGTTTCCCTTAATGCATCCGATGATATTTCCGTACTTATCCACCGTCACACTGTCAAAGCCTGCTTCCTTCATCTTCCCGGAAAGTACGCTGACAACGCCTTCCTCATGTCCGGAATAGCTCTTCTGACGGATCAGTTCCTGGCAAAGTGCGATTACCTCTTCCTGTCTCTCTTTATTTAACATAGATCATTTCCTCCTGTTATTCACAATATATGCTGCTGGTTATGCGTTGAACCTGCCGTCCCATACAACTGCTTTGTAATTTTCCTTATCCGTATCGCCCTCCGTGCTGAAGAACAGGACACGGGAGTTCTCATCCAGGCCAAGCTGCTCTCTCATATCGGAAAGCTCCGGATTCGTCATGATCTCCGCCACACATCCAAAGGCTGCCGCTCCGCTTTCCCCGGATATTACGCGGTCATCTTTTCCGGCCGGGTTTCCAAGGATGCGCATGCCCTTTGCCGCTGCGTAATCCGGACACGAGATGAAGTAATCCGCGTAATCCTTCAGGATATTCCAGCCAATGCTGCAGGGTTCTCCACAGGCCAGCCCTGCCATGATGGTATTCATGTCTCCTGTCACGAAATGACGCTTCCCGTCATTTGCCTCGGCTGTCCGGTACAGGCAGTCCGCCTGATTCGGCTCCACGATCGTAATGACCGGTCTGTCCTCGCCATATATCGCGGAGAAAAGTCCCGTCACCGCGCCTGCCATGGAGCCTACGCCCGCCTGCAGGAAAATATGGGTTGGCTTTTCGGGAATCTGCTCCCAGGCCTCCAGCCCCATGGTCCCGTAGCCCTGCATGATCCAGGTGGGGATATCCTCATATCCCTCCCAGGCCGTATCCTGCACCATGACCCAGCCCTTTTCTTCCGCCTGGCTGTTGGCAAGGCGGACCGCCTCGTCATAATTCAGATCCGTGATGCTCGCCTCGGCTCCTTCGGCCCGAATGTTCTCCAGACGTTCCTTTGCGCTTCCCTTCGGCATATACACCACTGACTTCTGCCTGAATTGATTTGCTGTCCAGGCAACGCCCCGGCCATGGTTGCCGTCCGTAGCTGTCACAAAGGTGATATCGCCCAGTTCCTTCCGAACCTCCCCGGAGATCAGTGTCTGATAGTCCACCTCGGAAATCTTTTTCCCAAGCCTTGCTGCCAGATAGCTGCCGATAGCGTAGCTGCCGCCCAATACCTTAAACGCATTCAGGCCAAAACGGTAAGATTCATCCTTCACATACACATCCCCAAGTCCGAGATACTTTGCCGTCTCCGGAAGATGCTGCAGCGGAGTAACCTCATAGACAGGAAAGCTCCTGTGAAATTCTCTTACCTTCTCAGCAGATTCCTGGCTCAGAAAAGCCAGGTCACATGTACGTTCTCCGTCATGTGTTCTCTTGACTATCTTAAATTCCTCTTTCATCTTTTCCTCCTTTTCTTTTATCTGTCTTTATAAATCGCAATTTTTGTTCCCATTTGTATTTTTTCGACATTTTTTATAAATTGCACAACTTTCATTTATGTTTTTGTTAAATATATACAAAAAAGAAGTGGTTTTTTCCTCTGCACCACTTCTTCTCACCGATATTTTTGAATTCTCAAATTAAGAATTTTCTCAAATTAAGAATTCGATAATTCTCAAAATAAGAATTCTTTTCTAATTTTCTTCCGTTTTACGGTACAACGTCGCCAGGCTGATCCCCAGCGCACGCGCCGCCTCCTTTTTACCCTGGGTAGTATTTCCGAATCTTTGAAGCGCCCTTTGTATTGCCTGGTTCTCCAGCTCCTTCAGTGAAAAGAGTACCTCGCCGCCACGCTCCTCCGGCTTCTCCTGATGCTGCTCCTGATACGCCTGCTGCTCCTGTCTCTGAAAATCATTCGGCAGCGTCTGTTCATCCAGGATCCCGTCGCTGCCCATCATATTGACCATGAATTCCATCACATTTTCAAGCTCCCGGACATTTCCTTCCCAGGGGTGTGAACTCAGCCTGTCCATGACCGTCTCCGGTATCTTCCAGAAATCCTTCTTCAGAAGCCCTGCATACCGCTTTGCAAAAAAGACCGCCAGCGTTTCAATATCTCCCCTGCGCTCCCGAAGCGGCGGCAGCTCCAGCGGGATCACATTCAGGCGGTAGTACAGATCCTCCCGGAATTTCTTTTCCCGGATCATCTGCTTCAGATCTTTATTTGTTGCCGCCACAATGCGCACATCGATCGGGATCAGCTGATTGGAGCCGATCCGCATGATCTTCCGTTCCTGAAGCACCCGCAGGAGCTTTGCCTGCAGATACAGCGGCATATCTCCGATCTCATCCAGGAAGATGATCCCCTTGTCCGCCAGCTCAAATTTGCCGATCCTTCCATTGGGATCCGCTCCCGTAAAGGCTCCCTTCACATAGCCGAACAGTTCTGATTCCAGAAGCGCCTCCGGTATCGCCGCACAGTTGATCGCCACGAACCGGCCATTTTTCCGGTCGCTGGCATTCCAGATGGCGGATGCCACCATTTCCTTTCCCGTTCCGCTCTCTCCTGTGATCAGCACCGTAGAAGAGCTTCTGGCGATCTTCCCGATCTTTGCCTTCAGTTTTTTCATCTGTGGGCTGTCCCCGATGATATTGCTGCTGTCCACCGGATGTACCGTAGACGATGTCCCGTAGTATTTCTTCTGCATATCCTTGATGCTGTCGAACACGATCACATCAGAAAAGCGTCTTGTTGCCTTCGGCAGCTCATACATACATCCCATGACAGAAAACTCGCGATCCCGGATCCGCATTTTATATTCCGTAAGATCATTCATACGATCCCCGGTAGGGGTGATGCTGGCAATATTTCCTTCCAGAGCCGGAAATTCAAGCTGGCGCTCTGCCGCGTCATTCGCAGCCGTAATACTGCCGTCGCTTCCCAGGATCATAATTCCCTGCTCAATATGGCTGATAGTACAATTGAGCGTTCCCAGAAGCGCATCCTTATTTTCCAGTTCCACATACTCTCCGGCCTTAGCGGAAATAAACTCCGCGATCTGCTCCAGAAAATCCATATAGAGCTGTTCGTCCCGCATGATCCTTTCCTTCTGCTCCCGGGTACTTCCCACCAGCCCGATAATACCGATGATCTCACTTCCAAGCCTGACAGGCATCGATATCTCGATCTCCTCCTGACAGGCGTTACAGTGGGGGCAGGACTGGCAGATCAGCTCCCTGCCCGGTTCATAGATCACCTGACGCCGCCCTGTCCAAAGCACCTGGTGGTAAACGTACCCCTCCGCAGACATATCCTCATTTACCTTGCCGCTGAACATACCCGTGCCAGCGACACGGAACAGCCGCTCATCCACTACCTCCACATCGACCTGGGATATTTTCGACACGATATCCGCATACTTTACCACTGTATCCTGAATCTTCATTAAAATACTGTTCATCCCACTCCACCGCCATATCTCATCGTTTTCCCTATCTTACCATATATATGGCGGTTTAAGCAAAGAATCTTTTATCCGCCGCCCCGCTGATCGCTCCGGAGTCATAATCATATTTATAATTTATACTTTGAAGCAAAGATTTGTGTTTCATTTTCTGGCAATGTTCACAGAGAACATGTTGATATTGTTCCGAAAATAGAATATAATATAAAAAACCGACGATTGGAGGGACAATACAGCTATGAAATACCTGTCCACCTTTGAGGCTGCCGAAAAATGGGGGATCTCTCCCCGGCGGGTCGGCATCCTCTGCAACGAAAACCGCATACCGGGCGCACAGCGGGCGGGAAGCCGCTGGATTATCCCCGAAGACGCAGCAAAACCGGCAGATGCCCGCATTAAGAGCGGAAAGTATATCAAACGCAATGCCAAGTTGTGAAGCGCACAGCAGGAACTGAACGCCGTCCTCGGTATCGAGATTGGCGATCTG
>CAYLPF010000130.1:0-4909 GCA_964385485.1 uncultured Lachnospiraceae bacterium
CTGCCTGCAGGCAGGATTCTTTTTACTTAACCGTCATATTTGCCGGGGCTTCGAAATAACAATAATATAAAACGATGGAATGGTGCGGCTGATGAGTAAATGCAGAGTTCTGTTGTTTCTTTTTATCCTGCTGTCAGGTGTGCTCGCAGGCTGCGGTGCGCCTGAAAAAGAGGCGGCGGATAACGGAAAAAGGGTTGATTATACGGTTGTCGATATCATGAGGCTTCCGAAGGAGCTTACGGAGCTGATCGAGGAAAATAAAAAAGATGAAATACGGATGACATATACAGATGGAGGGGATATGTATCTGGTAAGGGGATATGGCGAGCAGGCAAGCGGAGGGTACAGCATACAGGTGGCAGGATGTACGGAGGATGAGGAGACAATTTATTTGGATACAAGGCTTTTGGGCCCTTCCGGGCAGGAAAAGCTTCCGAAGGAGCCCTCTTATCCGATTCTTGTTGTGAAGATCGAGACAAGAGAAAAGGACGTCCTGATACAGTAGCGGCAGGAAAAGGAAAGGCTGAAGCATCATCGCAGGAGCGGAGAGGATAAGGTGGTGCACTGAGGCAGGATCAAAAAGGAATATAGCATGGAAAGGCGGGAGCGTATGGAGCTTTTGATGAAAAACATACACATGTGCAGGCAGGTAAAGCAGGCGGGAACACAGATCACACTGGATGAGGATCTGAACGTTCCGGATGTACGGCCGGATGCTCAGATGATCATTCAAAGCCGGGAACGCGTCACTCTGGAGCACACCAGGGCTGAGAGCGGGAAGCTGTATGTGGACGGATATATGGAAGTGGGAATTCTCTATCTGGATGACACGAAGGAACGGCGGATACACCGGCTTGACGCGAAGCTCCCCTTCGATGAGGCGGTCACGGTGGAGGGTCTGGAGGCGGGTGACAATGTCCGCGTTCGATATGAGACGGAGGACCTGAATGTAACGCTGATCAATTCCAGAAAGCTTGCGATCCGGGGACTTCTGAGTTTTTATGTCTCGGTGGATGAGATTTATGATATGTCCGCCGCAGTGGAAACGCAGTCCACCCTTGAACTGTGTGAGAAAAGGAAAAAACTGGAGCTGATGCAGCTTGAGGTGCAGAAGAAAGATATTCTCCGGCTGAAAGAGGAGATACAGATTCCGTCGAACAAGCCGAATATCCACGAAATATTGTGGGACAGCATACAGCTTCGGGGGTGCCGCATCTCATTGCGGGACGGCAATTTCTCCGCGCAGGGCAACATCTTTCTGTTCGTACTGTATCGGGCGGAAGACGAGAACCAGAGCGTACAGTGGCAGGAACAGCTCGTGCCCTTTGAAGGAACGATCGAATGCGGCGGGTGCCGTCCGGGCCTGGTTCCGGATATGGAGATCTCACTGGCACAGCCGGAGCTGACCGTGAAGGAGGATACCGACGGGGAAATGCGTCTGTTCCATCTGGAAGGGATGCTGGAATTTGAGATCCGCCTGTACGGGACGGAGGAGGCGGAAATACTGGAGGATGTCTACTCGCCGGAGAAGGAGCTGGAGCTGACGGCCAGCAGGGAGGTCTATGAAAGCCTTGTGATGAAGAACGAATCAAAGTGCAAGACGGGCGGCAGGATACGGATACAGGCGGCCAAGCCAAGAATATTGCAGATATGCCACAGCAACGGCAGCATAAAGATTGACAATACAAAGATCGTCGAGGATGGGATCCGGATCGAGGGAGCCGTGCCGGTGTCGATCCTCTATATTTCATCGGACGATACGATGCCTTTTGCCGTGCTGGAAGGGATCATTCCCTTTACCCATGTAGCGGAGGTGCCGGGCATCGATGATTCCTGCCGTTTTACGCTCACCGCGGATATGGAGCAGCTTCTGGCGACGATGGCGGACAGCGAGGAAATAGAGGTCAGAGTGACCATCAGCCTGAATGTATTCGCGGCGCGGGCAAGGACACAGCAGTGTATTCACGGGATCAGTGAAAAGGAGTATGAGCTGGAAAAGCTGGAGGCCGTACCCGGGATAGTCGGGTACATCGTGCAGGGCGGTGAAACGCTGTGGGATATCGCAAAGCAGTATTATCTTACTCCACAGCAGATCATGAAAATGAACGGACTGGAATCAGAACAGGTTCAAAAGGGGGACTGTCTGATCCTGATGAAAAGCCTTGTTCGTCAATTTTCATAAAAATATATATCAAAAATCAGTTTTCTTTTTATTGACATGAACAGATGAAAGAAGTAAAATAATAACAGATTGTATACAAAATGCAGGAGAGTACAAAGATGGATGAACTGAAGCTGAAGGCGACGGCAAAAATCAATCTGGGTCTTGATGTCCTGCGCAGGCGGGAGGACGGATATCACGATCTGCGGATGGTGATGCAGAGCGTTTACCTGTATGACCAGATCGAGATGGCGAAGTGCCGGGAGATGGGGATCACAGTCAGTTCGAATCTGAGTTTCCTTCCCACCGGTCCGGATAATCTCGTATACAAAGCTGCAAAGCTTCTGACGGATGAGTTCGGCCTTCGGCAGGGTGTAAAGATCCATCTGAAGAAATATATTCCTGTAGCTGCCGGCCTGGCGGGCGGGAGTTCCGATGCGGCGGCGGTGCTGGTGGGTATGAACCGGCTGTTCCGGCTTGGGCTTTCCCGGACTGAACTGATGGCGCGGGGAGTGAAGATCGGTGCGGATGTTCCGTACTGTATCATGCGGGGCACTGCTCTGGCGGAGGGGATCGGAGATGTGCTGACGCCTCTTCCGGATGCTCCGGATGCGTTTGTGGTGCTGGCGAAGCCGCCGGTTCATGTATCTACTGCGTTTGTCTATGGCAATCTCAGGGCGGAGCAATTAACATATCATCCTGATATTGACGGTCAGATAAAGGCTATCAGGAACAGAGATCTGCGGAAGATGGCAGAACAGATGGGGAATGTACTGGAGACTGTTACGGTTCCTGCGTATCCTGTCATTGAGGAGATCAAAGAATGTATGAAGAAGCACGGTGCAATGAACGCCATTATGAGCGGCAGCGGACCGACGGTGTTCGGGCTTTTTGACGATGAGAAGACGGCCAGAGCCGCGTATGGGGAGCTGGATCAGAGCAGCCTCGCAAAAAATGTATTTCTGACCAGATTTTTTCACAACAGATAAAACGATACAGTCGGCGGAAGAATATACAGCCGCAAAGGCGGCGCGGAGGAAGACATGGTAGAAGAATTTCAATTGCAGATGAATGAATATCTGCCGCTTCGGGATGTGGTATTCCGGACATTGCGGCAGGCAATATTGCGGGGAGAGCTAAGGCCGGGGGAAAGGCTGATGGAGATTCACCTTGCGCAGAAGCTGGGAGTCAGCAGGACGCCGGTGCGGGAGGCGATCCGCAAGCTGGAGCTGGAAGGGCTGGTGATCATGATTCCGCGGAAGGGCGCTGTCGTGGCGGAGATCACGATATCCGACCTGGAGGATGTGCTGGAGGTACGCATGGCGCTGGAGGAGCTGGCGATCAAATACGCCTGCCGGAGGATCACTCCTGAGCAGCTCGAAGAGCTTAAAAGTCTTTCGGATGAATTCAAGAAGACATTGTACGGAAACGATGTGGGAGCGTGTGCGCAGGCGGATATGAAATTCCATGAGGCGATCTATGCGTCCACCGGCAACGGCAGGCTGGTGCAGATCCTGAACAATCTGCGGGAGCAGATGTACCGTTACCGGATGGAATACCTGAAGGACCGTCAGTCCTACAGCCTGCTTGTGCGGGAACATGAAGAGATACTGTACTATCTGGAGCAGCGGGACGAGAAGATGGCTCTGGAAGTCACGAGCCGCCATATCGGACGGCAGAAGGAGCATATCATTGCAGCTCTGAATTCAAAAGAATAACATGCAATATATTGGTAAATACTAGAGGATATCCTGTAGGGAAATTGTGTTTCTTGCGGGGTGTCCTTTTTTGTGTCACAGGAAACTTCGTCTCCTGTGCAAGAAGACGCTCCGCGGGAATGCGCACTATATAAAACTTATTTCTGAACAGTTCCTTACAGAAATTCTGCCACTTTGCGAAAGAATTCATTTATAAGTGCCTGAGATGCAGGAAACGTCGAAAGGAGATAGAATATGGCCGTAAACAGAGTGAAGATATCAGCGCGTCAGATAAATGCTCTTATACTTGCAGAGGGAATATCAAAATTCTGCGTACTGCTTCCGATTCTGACAATTGGAATATGGCGGGGCAGAGGCCTTGGACTCTTTACAGCGGCCTGCGCCGCGGGCTGCCTCATTACATCGTTCCTGGAACGCTGCATGTGGGCGGAGGAAACGCTTTTTCAGACGGTATATTACAATTATGGAAGAAAGACAGTCCTTGCCCTGTATTTCGCGTTGTTCTGGTTTTTCCTTGCCCAGATACCGGTGATGCTGCGGATCAGCGCCGGGATCATGCTGCATTACTTCAGGGCCGTATCCGGGGATGGTATATTAAAATACTCCTTCTTTTTCCTGCCCTTTCTCATTTCCTGCGCACTGAATACACTTTTTTATATGAGAAAACTATACATCCGGCTGTACAAGGAAGGCGTAAACTGCTGCAAAGCCCTGCAGAAAACATGGATCCTGAATATACGTGACTGGCTCTGGTGGGGGCTGGTGCTGCTTGTGCTGGCTCTGGCGCTGGGATTTCGGGATCAATACTCCGTGGCCGGATTTTACTGCGCGTATAACTGGCAGGTCATGTGCGGCTTCTTTCTTGCGGCATGGCTGGCGGCGGCAGTCCGGCGGAAAATGTCTTTTTGAGAATAGCGACCGCAGGTAACAGGCGGCTCTGCAATCTTCTCTGTTAATGGCTGGCTGAATTGTAATGACCGTATCTGCATTTCCGAAAAAGAAGTGAAAAAAGGATTGTGAGCATGGAAAT
>CAYLPF010000131.1:0-4909 GCA_964385485.1 uncultured Lachnospiraceae bacterium
CTGAAAAAACCTTCAGCTCGCCCGTCGCCGCTTCCGAAAACGCCAGATTCTTATCATAAATCTCCTGTGCCGCTTTTACAATGCTTACCGCATGGTCAGAAATACGCTCAATATCGCCGATGCTGTGAAGCAGTACGGAAAGCGTGTGGCTGTCCCGCGTCTGCATTTCATTTTTGGCCAGCTGCACAAGATATGTGCCAAGGCGATCCTCATATTTATCTATGACATCTTCATCCTCTATAACACACGCAACTTTTTCCTCAGAAAATATCCCAAGCTGCATGATTGCCGTATCCAACGCTTCGATCGTCACCTCAGCCATATGCGCACACGCTTCACGGCACTGCTCCATGGCAAACGCAGGATTGTCGAGGAAACGGTCATCCAGCGCCTGAAGGCCGGCCAGTGACTGTTTTGCGGTATGTTCCTCTCCCGCTTTGTCCTGCACGGTCAGCGTCGCCAGTTTCACAAGAAACTTATGGAAGGGCAGCCACAAAAGCGTCGCCAGTACATTGAAGGTGGTATGCACCGCCGCAATTCCTGCCGCATTTGCAGCAGTTCCCAGGAAACCGAAGTGCAGGAAAGAATTTGCCGCATAGAACAGCGCCATAAATACCACTGTGCCGATCAGATTGAAATACAGGTGTACAAATGCCGTGCGCTTCGCATTCTTCTTCGCACCGATCGCAGAAAGCAGTGCCGTGACACACGTACCGATATTCTGTCCCATGATGATGGGTAATGCGGACCCGAAAGATACCGACCCGGTAGCGCAGAGAGCCTGCAGGATACCGACAGAAGCGGAAGAACTCTGGATCACCGCCGTCAACAAGGCTCCGGCGATCATTCCGAGTACCGGATTTTCAAACAGCAGGAACAGTCTCGTAAATTCCGGCACATCCGCTAACGGCTTCACTGCGCCGCTCATGGTTTCCATCCCGGTCATCAGGACGGCAAAACCGATCATAATCGCCCCGGCATCCTTTTTCTTTTCCATCTTTGAAAACAGCAGAAACGATACGCCGAGCATTGCAAGAATCGGTGAAAATGAAGACGGCTTCAACATTCTGATCAGGAAGCTGTCGCCCTCGAGACCGGAAAGGCTGAGTATCCAGGAGGTGATCGTCGTACCGATATTCGCTCCCATGATGATTCCCACTGCCCGCTGCAGCGTCATGATCCCGGAATTTACAAAGCCGACCACCATAACCGTCGTCGCCGACGAGGACTGGATCACCGCTGTTACACCAGCTCCCAGAAGAACTCCGCGAAGTGTGCTGGACGTCAGTTTTTCAAGGATCTTCTCCAGCCTTCCGCCGGAAGCCCTGGACAGTCCATCGCCCATCACATGCATTCCATACAGAAACAACGCAAGGCCGCCTACCATAGTCAACACACTAAAAACATCCATGCTCTTTCCTCCACGGCCGTCTTCGGCCTATGTAAAATTATCGTAAAATACGAAACTGATTATAATGGGGCAAGGTAAAATCCAAAGCCGTTCTATGTAAAATCTATGTAAATTTTTGCGTGTCACGTATATATCCCGCGCCATACTGCCGGAATCCATTCATTCCTTTTTATCCCCGGACTTTTTTCGTGTCAGAAGGTACCCTGCGCTAAGCGCTGTCAGCGGCGCCACGCTCACCAGTCCCATACTTCCCACCACAGTATCCAGAATTTCCGACGCAACGTATTTGTAGTTCAGGATATTATATATCGGCGTTCCCTGCGCCATGAATACCATCAGAAGCGTCACGTACCCTCCGGAATATGCCAGCAAAAGCGTTGTCGTCATCGTCCCCATGGCAGCCCTGCCTACATTCATCCCGGAACGCGATGCCTCGCGCCAGCCGATATCCGGCCTTTTGCAGACGACCTCCCATACTGCGGAAGTGATATCCACAGCAAGATCCATCACAGCGCCGGAAGCCCCGATAAAAATACTCGCCATAAAGATCTGCGTCAGATTCAGTTGCGCATACCCGCTGTACAGAAGGCTCTCAGAATACGGCATGATCGCTCCGTGGAGCTTCAGCAGCTTTGCAAAAACAATTCCCGTCACCGCGGTCACAAACAGCCCTGCCATCGCTCCGATGACTGCTGCCAGCGTCCTTCTCTCAAATCCGTAAACGAGAGAGATAATAATTACAGTCAGTATTCCGGTAATAATGATACCCACAATGACCGGATTATATCCATTCAGATACATGGGGACAAGAACCTTCCATATCATCAGAACCGTAATGACAAAAGAAAGAATTGCACGGATCCCGGTTTTTCCCGCCACGGCAGCCAGCACCAAAATGAAGAACCCTGCCAGCAGGATCTCCACCGGAAGTCTGTAATGGTCGATCATATTGACAGACAGGATCTCTTCCCCTTCATAGCTGATCACCACCTGGGCTTTATCGCCCACCGCGAAAAGCTTATCATTTTCCAGCGATCCGTTCAGCATATTAAAGGCGCTCGTCTCCTGCCCTTTGAACCTTCCGCCCAGAAGCTTCACCCGGCATGTCTGTTCACCGCTTCTTACAAGCCCTGTATCGATAATACTGTCATTGTTGATTTCAAGAACCTTTGCAGCACAGCGGTCCGTCCCTTTATAGATCACTGCGTCCTCATAGCCCGTCGGTATAATAAGAAGCCCCAGGAGCAGGGCGAAGGATACATACACCGAAGCCAGCTCCCGGGACATAAGCTTTTGTTTTAGTGACCGAATCATTTTAATCATCATCCGGCTTTACTCAACTCCCAGAAGAGATGCCATCTTATTGTAGATTTCTGTGTTATCATAGTACCCTTCAAACTGCTCCTGGCCGTTTCCCTGAGCAAACACGGCTACCGGAAGGCCAGTATGTGCATAAGAAGCAAAATTGATACCGCTCTTGTTGTTCAGGATATGTGTGACAGTTACAGAAAGCGGCTCGTAGCTTCCGTACAGTACGTACTCTTCCTGTCCGATCTCCTCCTCACCGGTTCTTGCCATCGTGGTCTCATAGGATGCCTTCAGCTTGTCATACTCATACTGCGTCATTACCAGGTTTCCCGTATCCTCAGATTCCGGATGCTTGTCCGCGCTGTCCATAGTCGCCTCTGTCTCCTCCTGTCCGTCTTCCGGGGGCAGCAGACCGAACAGCTCTGTGATATCAGTCATCACCGTATCAAAATCTGTTCCCTCTTCTTTATATTTTGCCACATAATCTGAATCATACTTCGCATAAGAAATCTTCTGATTCGTCATATTTGTAAGGAAGGTGTCGTAATCTGTCCCGGCAAAGCCGATGGTCAGACCGCCCGTCTCATGGTCGCCTGTTACCAGGATCAGTGTCTCGTCCGGATGCTCATCGTAAAATTCCACTGCTTTTTCCACAGCGTCATCCAGGGCAACCGTATCCGCGATCGTAGAACCGGCGTCATTGGCGTGGCACGCCCAGTCAATTTTGCCGCCTTCCACCATCATAAAGAACCCATCCTCATTATCCAGCACCTCAATGCCCTTCTGTACATAATCTGCCAGCGCCCACTCATCCTCCGCACGGTCATTCTCATAGGAAAATGCATCGCTGTCTGCCAGAGTCTCCGCAATGACGATTGCCTTTCCATCCTCCGCGGTAAGAGCCTCCGCCTCCGCCTGAGTTTTGATCACCTGATATCCCGCCTTTTCAGCCAGTGCATAGCTGTCCTCCTGATCCTTGTTTTCGCCGGTCGTCTGCTTCAGGCCGCCGCCCGCAAAATAGTCGAATTCGCTGGCGATCAGTTCATTTGAGATATCATAGTAGCTGTTCCTGCTGACCTGATGCGCATAGAAGGCTGCCGGTGTCGCATGGTTCAGGTTCACAGAGGAAATGATACCGATCTTGTAGCCAAGCTGCTTTTTCAGCTTCTCAGCGATCGTCTCATAGGAAATTGTCCCTGTCTCGTCTACATTGATCGATCCGCTGTATGTCTTATGTCCTGTGGAAATCGAGGTGGCCGTGGAGGCAGAATCAGGACAGAAGGACGTAGAATCAAACGTTGTCGCAGAGCCCGCCACCGGGAATTTCATCATATTCAGTTCCTTGTGCCCGGAAAGGATCTCAGAATCCGGATCCTGCTCCATCGCCCCCAGATAGTCCGCCGTCACCTGGATCTGCGGATAGCTCATGCCGTCGCCGATAAACAGAAATACGTATTTCGGCGCCTTCGCCGCTTCCTCTGCAAATGCAGGGAGAGCAGATGCCATTGTCCCAAGCATCACTGCTGCTGTCAAAAGTCCTGCTGCTGCCTTTGTTATTTTATTTTTAAATTCCATAACTCTTCTCCTTTTTTATTCTTTCTATTATATTTTCACCGGTACCTATTCCGATTCGTTTTACATCGTATTCGCTGTATACTTTGCACTTTTCTGCTGTACATCATTTCCCCTTACCGGAAATCTGCTGCGCGAATATGTCATAGTACGCGCTCTCACCATTCCTGTGCTTTCCAAGCAGCGAAAATTCCACCCACTCGCCGATATTCGTGGCGTGGTCGCCGATCCGCTCATAATATTTTGCTATCATCAGCAGATCTAATATCTGGTCGCTGCTAAAGCCGCTTTCGTTTTCATTCAGAGCTCTTCGTACGTTCACAAACATTTTATCGAGAATGTCGTCGCTGTCGATCACTTCCCGGGCCAGCTCCAGGTCGCGGTTGACAAACGCTTCCACGCTTTTATTCACCATACCCATAGTGAACTCTGCCATTTCCGCGATATTTATTCCTTTTACCGGCACATCAATACTTCCGGTCTCCAGGATCTCTGCGATATCCGTGGCCTGATCGCCGATCCGTTCCATATCCGTGACCATTTTAAGAGCCGCGGAAATACGGCGCAGATCCGTCGCCACCGGCTGCTGGCGCAGCAGAAGCTGAATGCAGATCGCCT
>CAYLPF010000132.1:0-4877 GCA_964385485.1 uncultured Lachnospiraceae bacterium
ACGGCGGTACCAATAAATTCAGCAACATACTTTTTCATAATTAATCCCTCCATATCTTCTATGTATGCGCCAACAAGTTGCTTACATTTAACAATATAGCACATATCGGGAAACGGCTCAACAGGAAAATGCACTGCGATCCGCATACCTCCTTCCGGATATTTCTGTCACTGTTCTTCCGGATATTTCTTGTCACTGCGGCTGGATTGTGCTAAACTATTGTGAACAGTCATCCGGATCGCCGTTGTCTTGAAGGCACAGCCTGAAGGATCTGCAGCCAGCCCGTCATTCTCTGCATTGAGGCTGGTCTGATACAGGAAAAGAAAGAAGGAAACATGATTATGTACAACAGCGATATGTATGGCGATGGGATGTACGGACAGTATCAGCCCCGCAATTCCATGGCCCGGGCCTCCTTTATCCTCGGGATAATATCCATTGTTTTTTGCAGTATTTTTTATATCTCTCTTCCCTGCGGAGCGCTTGCTATCCTCTGCGCGGTCCTTTCACGCACGGGGGCATCTCTGCCGCGGAGGTGCCGGTTTGCCATCATCTGCGGAGCCTGCGGCATCCTTGCGACCCTTATCATCACAGGCACGATGATAAAGAATGTGCTTACGGATCCTGAGATGCGTTCCTATTTAGAATATTATCTTCAGGCGTACACAGGGGATTACAGTCTGGATCTGGAAGAAGAGCTGTCAGATGCTTTTCCGTTTTTAAGCGGTCTTTTCAGCGATGAAACGGATGAAGAAGACAACGGCCCCGAAAACATTCCGCAAAATGATGAACCGGAAGAGCAGCCATCACAAAATACACCGGAAATGCCATCCGGTGGGGAGGGAGTATTCTTATGAAAAAAGCGACATCCCGGGTTCTGAAATATCAGGCCCGTGTACTGTTAAACGGAAAATACAGCAAAATGGCTTTTATTACGCTGCTGATGTGTATATTTGATCTGGGGCTGAATTACGTTCTGTCCTATGCTTTTCCGTCCACAGAGGGGGGATTTAATGGGATCCTGTATATTGCCTGCACCCTGCTGTGCAATATGGTCTATTACATCCTGCTTGCCGGGCTGATGCGGATCTATCTGCATCTCTGCCGCGGCGAACAGATCCAGACGTCCGATCTGTTCTCTGTCTTTACGGGCCGTCCGGAACAGGTCGCCATTTACTCTGTCGTGCAGTTTATTTTACAGTATATTGCTTCCTACGCATCCGGCCAGTGCCTGTCGCAGCTTTGGGATAAGGGATTTTCCCCGCTTCCGGCGCTTGCTCTGGCAGTTCTTGCAATTGTTGTCATTTACCTGCAGCTTTGCCTTATCCTGGTACTCTTCCTCTACTGCGACGCCCCATGGAAATCCGCGCCGCAGCTCATGAAAGAGAGCTGGAAAATGATGCGCGGGGAAAAAAGACAGATGTTTTACCTGATCCTGTCATTTCTGGGAGTCATGCTGCTGGCCGTCCTGTCACTGGGCATCGGACTGCTGTTTGTCCGCCCGTATTTTTACGTTACGCAGGGGCTGTTTTATCTGAACCTGATACCGGCTTCCGATACCGGCGCGTCAGGCAGCCGGGAAAGCCAGGATACATGACTCTTTTTACCGTATCTCACCTTCCAGCAGCACATCCATCATACGGAAGCCCTCCTCCCGGAGGATGCCGCTTTCTGCCGCGCTCTTTTCTCCATATGGCCTGCCGTCCCCCAGCTTTTTCGTACTGTCATACAGCAGGTACGGCACCGGATCCCCCGTGTGCGTACGGATACGCAGCGGAGTCGGATGGTCAGGAAGGATCAGCATACGGTACGGCTCCCCGGACGCATCCATCCGCTCCTTTATGATACGTATTACCCGGGTGTCGAGATACTCGATCGCCTGTACCTTGCGCTCCAGGCTGCCCTGATGTCCCATCTCGTCCGGTCCTTCCAGGTGAACATATACGAAATCACTGCCTTCCTTCAGAAGCGCATCTGCCGCTGCCTGAGCCTTCCCTTCATAATTTGTATGAAGTCCGCCGTTAGCGCCGGGTACCGTCACATTGCGCATGCCTGCTCCCACTGCGATTCCCTTCAGCAGATCCACAGCAGAGATCATCGTTCCTTTTTTCCCGTATTTTTTTTCAAAGGATGTCACCATCGGCCTTGTGCCGGCTCCCCAGAACCAACAGCTGTTGGCGGGATTCAGCCCCCGGGCTTTGCGCTCCAGGTTGAGCGGATGCTTCGACAGAATCTCATAGCTTTTTTTCATCATGTCCCGGAGCGCCGGATTTTCCGGCAGGTACGGCCCGATCACCTCCGTCAGATGATCGTGGGGCGCCGCCAGCGTCTCCACCTTGCCGTTTGCCCAGATGACACAGTGCCGGTAGCTCGTTCCCACATAAAACCGGTATGTCCCGTTCTCCAGCTCACGGCGGACTGCTTCCAGCAAAACAGCGGCATCCTCTGTACTGATCTCACCTGAGCTGTGGTCGAGGATCCGCTTTTCTTCATATGGCTCGTCCTCGGAAAGTGTCACGAGATTGCACCGCATCGCCACATCCGTATCCTTCATTGGCACACCGATGCTGAGAGCCTCGAGCGGAGAACGCCCCGTATAATACTCCCGTGGATCATAACCCATCACGGCCAGATTTGCCGTATCACTTCCCGGGCTCATACCCTCCGGAATCGTCTTCAGAAGCCCTACCTCTCCCTGCCGCGCCAACGTATCCATGGCCGGAGTCACGGCCGCTTCCAAAGGCGTCTTGCCACCCAATGCTTCCTGCGGCTCGTCCGCCATTCCATCTCCGAGGATTACTATATATTTCATATACTGCACCAAAATTGCTGCGTGAACCGCGCAAAAATGCGTCCGCAGTTTCCTTTCCTTCTCTTATTTCTCACGAATACGGAGCATTCCCAGCACACCCTCTGCCTTTGCAGCCCGCGCCTCATATTCCGCTTCCGTCATGCGCTCCGTCACAAAACCGTACTCCTTCGAAAGTCCTGCATCTACGACTTCGATCGGTCCAAATGCTTTCTCTGTCTTTTCCGCGTCGGATGCGCTGCCCTTTATCCGGACAAAAAAGCGTTTTTCCGTGCCGGATACATCTGTAAGCTCCTGCTTTTCGGGACTCCAGGAGGATACAACTCCTGTCCCAAGCATCTGTGCCTCTTCGATCACATCACCCACTACAGCGCTGGCCGTTGCCTCCTTGCCGGCGCCCTGCCCGTAGAACATCGCATCGCCCAGCATATTTCCATGCACAAAAATAGCATTGAAGACTCCGTTCACCGCATACAGCGGATCTTCTTTGTCTACAATGTACGGAGCCACCATAGCCAGTACACTGTCACCCTTCCTGCTACTGTAAGCCAGAAGTTTGATGGTCTTCTTCATCGCCTTCGCATACAGAATATCGGAGGAAGTGATCTTTGTGATTCCCTCCGTATAAATATCTGTGAAATCCACACGCTTCCCATATGCCAGTGAAGAGAGGATCGCGATCTTGCGGCATGCATCATGGCCCTCCACATCCGCTTCCGGATTACGCTCTGCATATCCCTTCTGCTGCGCGTCCTTCAGCACATCGTCAAACTCCAGCCCTTCATCGATCATCTTGCTCAGAATATAATTCGTCGTACCGTTAAGAATACCTGTGATCTCGTCGATCACATCGGCACACAGGGAAGTTCGCAGAGGACGGATGATCGGGATACCGCCGCCGCAGCTTGCTTCAAAGAGGTAACTCACATGATGCTCCTTCGCAACCTTCTGAAGTTCTGTACCGTGTCTCGCCACCAGCTCCTTGTTTGAGGTGCAGACACTCTTTCCCGCTTCCAGCGCCCTTCTTGTAAAGGTATACGCAGGCTCTGTCCCGCCCATCACCTCAACGACAATACTAATCTCCGGGTCATTTACGATCAATTCATAATCGTGTACGATCCGTTCCTGAATCGGATCTCCCGGAAAATCCCGCAGATCCAGCACGTATTTTACGTGCAGATCCACGCCTGCCTTCTCAAGTATGCTGTCATGATTCGTCTCAATTACTCCTACTACACCGGAACCTACCGTTCCATATCCTAACACAGCGACCTGTATCATCGTCTCCTCCTATATTATCATTGTTTCTTCTTTGCGAAAACCGGACGCTCCCCTGCTTCGCGGCTCCTGCGTCCGCCGCCCATAATTCGGGGCTAATGCCCTGCATTACTCATACGCTGCGCCCGTCAAATCTTCTGCCCGCTGTGCAGGCACACGCAGCTCCGCCTGACTCACTTCACTGTCTTCGCTCTACTCCCTCGCCAGGATCTTCAGGTACTGGACCCCCTCTTTGCCCTCGATCGTCTCTATCATACTGGATACATCACCTGTCGCCGGCAATATCTCCACGCTGAGCGTAAGAGTTGCCACGCCGTTCGTAGGAATGCTCTGGTGAATCGTCAGAATATTCGCTTTATATTCCGCCACAACATTCAAAACCTCTGAAAGCAGCCCCGGCTCATCATGCATCTGCATGACAAAGGTGAGGGTTTTGCCCTTTACATTATCCCGAAACGGGAAAATGTCATCTTTATATTTATAAAATGAGCTTCTGCTGATTCCTACCTGATCTGCAGCCTCCTGCACCGTCTCGACCCGCCTCGTATCGAGAAGCCGCTTCGCCTCCACGACCTTGAGCAGAACCTCCGGCACAGCCTTCTGTCTGACCACAAAATATTTTGTCTTATCCGGCATATTTTTTCTCCTGTTATTCATGACAATAGAAAGCCCGCAAAGCGTGCTTTCTATTGCTCCTGTTCTTCTCTGCTGCCTCCCAGGGAAAGCCATTTCAGATATGCATTAATGAATGCGTCAATATTACCGTCCATCACGCTGTCCACATTCCCGG
>CAYLPF010000133.1:0-4861 GCA_964385485.1 uncultured Lachnospiraceae bacterium
AATTCAGATGTCTGATCCAGGTTCAGAACCAGCGAAATGATATCTTCCATTTCTCCGGCGACCGCAAAAGACTGTCGTATTCCTCCGCGCTCAGCACCTGCTTCAGTTCTTCTTTCCCATCCTCCTCCACAACCGCATGAAGGCAGTCCGAAAAGCAGAGCGCCGGATAAAGCACGCACCACCAGTTATGCCCCCTGCCGCTTCCAAGACTGATCCGAAGCGCTTTGTACCAGCCTGCCGGAAACGTACAATCTCCGTACGTACGGTCCGGGAAATAGCAGGTCGTAAGGGATGCCCTTGCGCGGTAATCCGCATCCTGCGCTTCAAGGACATCATTCGCAATCCTCTCGATATCCGAAAGGTGGGAGGCCAGAAAATCTTCCACTGCCTGCTTGTCTGCCGTTTCCGGCGTTTTTCTTTTCAATTCCTCTGATACGTTCTTTTCCTCTGATTCCGCATACTCTGCTTCCACGGATATGCTCTTCTTTCCTGTTTCTCCGGGCATCTCCGATTCCTCTGCTTCTTCCTCCTGCATCCACGCAAGCACCGCGTCCCGAACCATATATTTTATTTTCTGATCCCTGTCGCTGTCGCTGTTCGCCAGCACATGGAAGCGAAGCACCTCTTCCGCGATCCCCCGCTGCAGGATATTCCGGTGCGCAGCAGCTGCTCCAAAATTAAGGATGAGCGCAAAAAACATGACCGCAAGAATCGTTCCTCCCCGGCTTCTTTTCGTACATCCGGCTTTCTTCCTGTTTTTCCACAAAAATCTGACCTTCTGAAACATAATCAGGCAACCCTCCTGTCCTTTCAGGAGTGTTGCCTTTATTTTTAAAACTATTCAAAGCCGACGCAAATCAAATATTTCGCAGAAGATAATTGGGCATTTCAGTCTCGCAATGCTCGCGCAGGGATCAGGCCTTCACGCTCACCACCTGCAGCGCCGCGAACGCAGCCTCCAGATACGGATTCTCCGCCTGTGAAAATCTCCCTTCATCAGAAAGCTCAGTAAGAGCCGGGTCGACCGGCATCTTTCCGAGGACCGGAACGCCCATTTCCTTTGATACCTCGTCTACCTTGCTCTTGCCGAATACGGCGATCTCCTTACCGCAGTCCGGGCATTTCAGGTAGCTGTAATTCTCGATCATACCGAGGACCGGGATCTTCATGGCAGCAGCCATATTGTAAGCCTTCTTGACGATCATTTTAACAAGATCCTGCGGAGATGTCACAATGATGATACCGTCCACCGGAAGAGACTGGAATACAGTGAGAGGCACATCGCCTGTTCCGGGAGGCATATCCACAAGAAGGTAATCCAGCTCACCCCAGATCACGTCCTTCCAGAACTGTTTTACCATATTTGCCAGCACCGGCCCGCGCCAGATCACAGGCGTCTCCGGATCCGGCATCAGGAGATTGATGGACATGACCTTGATATCGTTGTCCGTCAATACAGGATAGATCCCCTCATCGTCCGCCACGGCCGGGCCTGTCAGTCCATACATTCTCGGAATAGACGGCCCGGTGATATCCGCATCCATGATACCCACACGGTATCCTCTGGATGCCAGAAGGTTTGCCAGGGAAGCGGTCGCCATGGATTTCCCCACGCCGCCTTTTCCACTGACAACGCCTATTACATGCCTGATCTCCGAATAAACGTTCAATTCCTCCAGAAAGCTCTGCGGCTTGTCCGCGCCCGGACATCCTTCACAGCTTTCTTTGCTGCAGCCTGAATTGCTGCAAGATTTTTCTGCCATATCAGCACCTCCCGTTAATTACACACTGCATCTATTCTATATCAAATGGACATATCCTGCAAGGAGTTTTTCCGCATATCTCCGGCAGGCTCCTTTACATATCCTCCAGCAGTTTTCTCAGATACCTGCCCACCACCTTGGAGAAGCTCTCTATATTCCTGATGTACGCGAAATCCTTCCCGAATATCTTCTTCTCCGCCATCAGCTCCTTTTCCTTCCCGGTAAAGACGCCGAGGACGCACACGCCGCTGCCGCGCAGCTTACGCACCTCAAAAGCCGTATCCTTCACGGCATACTCCCCGTAATATGGCCTTGGATTTCTGCTGTTTGGCCGGTTCACGATGATATCGTTCGGCTTTCCGTCACTCAGGACGATCAGTATTTTCCCCTCCTCCTGCCTTTGCAGCAGAGAATCGCCTGCGGCCCTGATCGCAAGGCCGTCCCGGTTATTTGATGAGGTCACAAAATCAAGAATGTGCAGATTATCCTCCCTGGGCGCGTCGTACTCCCGGAATCTCTGCAGGATCGTATAATCCCAGAAGCTGCAAAAGCTCATGATCCGGTGCGGGACGCGGTTATTGCTGAGGGCTTCGCTGATGATATAGGCCTGCAGCGCCACCTGGCCCTGCCTGTCCCGCTGGGAACCGCTGGCATCCATCAGGATATCCACAACAAAGTCTGAGTTATTTCTGCGGTTTGTCTTCAAAAACAGTCTGCCGGGTTCCTCCATCCGTCCTGCTTTCCACAAAAGCCTCGGGACAATTGCACCGGACCATGCCATGACGTCCTCCGGCTCACTCCTGCGGTACAGGGAGCGTTTCAGTTCATCCGTAAGCTGCTCGATATTACGCGCCAGCATATTCCGGCTGTTGCGGAACAGTACCCTGTTTTTCTCCGCATGACGGCGGGCATTTACGAACTGGGCGTTCGTCAGGACGGGATTTCGCAGAACTCCGTCTGTAAAGTAAAGGCTGCAGTCCGCATGGGCGCCGCGGCATAACCGCTGGTTCAGCCGTTTCTGCTCTGTTTCCGTCAGGTAAGAGCGTCCGTAATTCCGTTCTATATAGGAGTACATTTTTGCCGCGGCTTCTTCCGTGATCACCACAACTTTCTGTTTGCCCCGCTGCTTTTTTTCCTGCTCCTCCTCTTCCTGCTCCTCACCCATAACAGTGACCTGGCTGTTCACCTTGTTCAGGTACTGTTCCAGCAGATCCTCCGTCATTTCCTCCTCCAGGAAATCACCCCAGTCAAACTCCTTCAGATCCTCCATAGTCACATCCAGTACATGCTGAAGATCCCCATGCCTGCGCAGAAAGCCCTTATCGATCAGAGAATTGTAAAGTTCATCTGACACCCGGATGATATCCATGGTATTCTCCGTATCTTCCAGCGCCGCGATCTTTCTGACAGCCTCTTCGATCTGCCTCTCACAGTGCCAGTCCCCCTGCAGGTAACCCCGGAGCATGGCAATTTTGATCCTTCCAGGCAGGGATGCATTCATCTTATGGAAGAAAATATCCAGCAGATCTGAAAATGCTTTTTCCCTCAGCTCCCGGACGCCGGGACGCTCCCTGACGATCTTGCGGTATACGGCTGCGTCCACACAGAGCTGCGCCAGCTCCGTCAGGGGACGCTCCTCGGCGCCGTAGTACACCTTTTTTACCATGTACATGGCAAGCGCATTCCGGTCAAAGTACCGCGCAAAGGCCCCCTGCTTTACCGCATCATACAGGGAAATATATTTCGAACGGGAAAAGGATTCCATATCCAGCTTCGTGTCAAGACGGTAATCCCCGCTGACGGTCCACATCAGATTGCGTATTCTGTTTTCTGCCTCTATCTGCAGCGTATCCTCATCATACATCATTCTGTTCCAAATATCTCCGCAGGCGTCCAGCTCTCCGGGATCCTCGTCATCACGATATCCTCCACCAGCTCCCGCTCAAACAGGTCAAAGCTCTTGTTTACGATTCCCATCCGGATGGCGCGGCGCGGCGCAAGTCCCGCCCGGACTGTTTTCAGTGCGCCGATCAGCCCCCGCAGATCCAGCGGCTTCGTGGATATCTCGTTATTGTTCGCCTTTGTCTGCAGATCGAGGAACAGGCCGATGATCTGCTTCAGACCCCCCTTTGTAAAATCAGGGAACAAGCTTGTCAGGATATATGTCAGCGTTTCCTCCGTAGGCGCAGGCATTTCAATCACAAGAAAGCGGGATACCAGCGCCTCGTTCAGCTCCCTTGTTCCGGCATATCCATAATTCATCGTACCGATAAAACGGGCCGCCTCATGCAGCTCTATCTTGTCGTAGCCCGGCACATCAAGAATACGCCGGTAATCCAGCGTCGCATGAAGCACGGAAACAGCGTCATTTTTTGCCATGTTAACCTCATCAAAAATGCCGAAACCACCGGCTACGGCACAGTCATACACAGGCCCGGTGCGAAGCTGAACCTCATTGTTTCGGAAGGTATCCGTGCCGATCAGGGCGCTGCTGTCCATATTCACATGAAAAGAAATATTCCAGGACGGCCTTCCGAATACGTACGCCAGATTCTCCGCCAGAATATTCTTTCCGGTGGCCTTCGTTCCCGTCAGCAGGATATTTTCTCCCTGCAGCAGCGCCGCAGCCGCCATCTCAAAAGTATCCCGCCCGTAATACGGCAGGACAGGTACACTGACGCGGCTCTTTAATCTTTCCTCCACAGGATATTTTTCCCGGAACTGCGCGACCGCTTCCAGAAGTCCCGGATTTACATTCTGCTCCTTCAGAGATTTAAAAATGTGATCCATATTTTTTCTCCTTGATCTGTTGTCTCTGCGCTAGATCTCCGTAAAAGAATACCGCTCTTTAATGCCGGACGCAAGGATATCATAGACGATCGTGCCGTCCGGCTGTACCGTCTTGTCAAAGGTCACTTCTTTTCCCTTGAATTTTTCCTGTAAAAACGCGTCGATGTCCTCGATCTCAAGCTCTTCAATAAAAACATCCCGCATCTGATTGTTCGCGCATTTATTGAAAATCTCCCATACTGTCTCGTAGCACTTCATATATTTTCGTCTCCTTCCCTCTGCCGTTGTCCGGCGCTGCTTTTTCAGGC
>CAYLPF010000134.1:0-4824 GCA_964385485.1 uncultured Lachnospiraceae bacterium
CTGTGGATCCTTCTGGCGGGAAGCGGTTTTCTTGGGATATTTCTGAGCCTGGAGCAGTATCGGCTGGAGCGCCTTGCCATCTGGCGCAATCCGGAGCTTTATGAAAAGGGATATCAGACCATGCAGGGCTTGTATGCCATCGGCTCCGGCGGGCTTTTCGGGAGAGGGCTGGGAAACAGCCTCCAGAAGCTTGGCTTTGTGCCGGAAGCTCAGAACGATATGATATTTGCTGTGATCTGTGAGGAACTGGGGCTTGCGGGGGCGCTGCTTCTGATGCTTCTGTTCCTGCTGCTTCTGTGGCGCTTTATGGTCATAGCGACCCACGCGCCGGATCTGTTTGGCTCGCTGATCGCGGCGGGGATCATGGGACATATCGCGATACAGGTGATCCTGAACATCGCAGTCGTCACAAATACCATCCCGAATACAGGCATCACACTCCCGTTTATCAGCTATGGCGGTACGTCGGTTCTGTTTTTGCTGGCGGAGATGGGGCTGGCGCTCTCAGTAAGCCGTTACTGTAAGTAGAGTACCCAAAGCTTTCCCTCTCGCATATACTGAGATATATGGTGTTTTGCAGGGCGGGATACGCCGGCAAAACGGAAAGCCGGGGGATAGGTTTGAGCTATCTGGAAATAAAAGGCGGGCGGACGCTTAACGGAGAGATCGAAGTACAGGGCTCGAAGAATGCAGTGCTTCCGATATTGGCCGCCTGTATGCCAGGAGAAGGCATTTGCATCATTGATAACTGTCCTTCGATCGGGGACGTGGACGATACCCTTGCGATCATGAAAACGCTGGGCTGCCGTGTGGAGAGAAGCGGAAAAACGGTCCGGGTCGATGCTTCCGAAGCCGGAGGATACGAAATTGGCGGCATGGAAGCTGCACGAATCCGTTCTTCTGTCTTGTTTTTAGGTGCACTTCTTGGTAGAATGAAAAGAGCGGTGATTCCGCTTCCGGGCGGATGCGCGATCGGCGCGAGGCCGATTGATCTTCATCTTGGGGCGCTTCGCAGGCTCGGGGCAGAATTTTCGGGAGAAGACAGGATCATAGGCAGGGCAAAAGATCTGCACGGAAATACGGTGCATTTGCCGCTGTCAAGCGTGGGAGCGACAGAAAATACGATCCTGGCAGCCGTGCAGGCAAAGGGGGATACCCTTATCAGAAATGCGGCCGGGGAACCGGAGATTGATGAGCTGGTGCGCTTTCTGAATGCGCGGGGAGCGGAAATTAGCAGGCTTGCGGATGGAAGCATATATATATGCGGGGGAAAAGCTCTGGGTGAGACCAGGTACTGTATGCAGGCGGATCGGATCGTGACGGGCACTTATCTGCTGGCTGTTGCTTCTGCCGGAGGAAACGTCCGCGTACGAAATGATTCCTGCGTCCATCTGGGATCGCTTGTTTCTCTTCTGCGTCAGATGGGGGCCGAGGTAGATTGCCGGAATGGGGAGACGTATCTTGCGTCAGGCGGATGGCTGCGGGCAGTTGAATATTTAAAGACAGCCCCGTATCCGGGCTTTCCTACTGATCTGCAGTCTCCTGTTATGGCATCTCTATGCCGGGCGGAGGGAAAAAGCTGCATATATGAGACAATTTTTGAAAACAGGTTCCGAACCGCGGATGAACTGAGAAAAATGGGAGCCAGGATAGAAGTATATGGAAACTGCGCGGAGATTAGCGGCGTCGGAGAGCTGCATGGCGCATCGCTGACAGCGCCGGATCTTCGGGGTGGGGCTGCCCTGGTGATAGCCGCGCTGCAGTCAGGCGGCTGTACGACGGTAGGCGGTATAGCCTGCATTGACCGGGGATATGAAAGCATTGAGAGAGATATGAATCTTTTGGGGGCAGATATTAAAAGGTACAGGTGATAAAATGGGCAGGATTAACAGAAGAAAGAGAAGATTACTGAAACTGGTTGTGGCGCTTCTGCTTGTAGCAGCGGCATCCTGCGCACTGCTTCTGTTTCAGGTGAGAAAAGTGACGGTGTATGGAAATTCCCGCCATTCCTCAGAGGAGATCAGCGCCGGGCTGACAGAGGGCAGGATGATGAAAAATACGCTGTATCTGCTTTGGAAATACAGGGAAGGGGAGATCCCGGATACGCTGCCCTTTCTGAGCTCCCTTCATGTGCAGATGAAGAGTCCTTCTCACATAGAGGCTCAGGTGACAGAAAAAGAACTGGCAGGATATATCGATCAAAGTGGCTATGTCTATTTTGACAGTGATGGCGTTATACTGGAGATCTCCGATGAGGTATATGACGGAATCCCGATCATAACAGGAGTCAGTGTCGGGGATACAGTGCTGTATCAGAAGCTTCCCACCGAGAGCAGTGCGCAGCTTCGGACGATCCTCAGCCTGACGCAGCTTCTTTCCTATCAGGAATTAGAGGCATCCGAGATCCGTTTCAGTGAGAATATGGAGATAACGGTGTTTATCGGGGGCGTGGAGGCGCAGCTCGGACAGGATGAATATCTGGAGGAGAAGGTAGCCAACTTAAACATGATACTTCCGAGGCTTGAGGGACAGAGCGGCATCCTGCATCTGGAAAACTTCACGGGCCGGAATGAGACGGTATCCTTTACGCCTTCGAGTGAACCGGATACGGCTACGGAGGCAGCGGACGATATATCAGCCGGAGACGGGAATGATGCAGCTTCCGGCGGCGGAGAAAACGCGGATGACGGAGATACAGCGGGAGAAGGAGATGGAAGTTCTGCAGGCAGCGACAGTACGGGAGACGGAAGCGCGGAAGGGGACGGCGATTTGCCGGAGGAAGAGCAGGATACCGATGTGATCTTCCCGATGGTATTTAACTCATCAGGTACTCTCGTATATAATGTGCATATATCGGATGGCGTTGTTGTGGATCAATACGGCAATCAGGTACCCGGAGTTACGATAAACGAGGACGGCAATGTGGTGGATGCGTATATGAATGTGTTTGATCAGACGACAGGAGAACTGATCCAATAAAACAGTAACGTAAAATAACGAACTAAAATCATAAAAATTTTAATAGTGTTCAATTATTTTTTCTTATATAATGAAGACAGTATTATGATTTTGCAGCACGAAGTGAGAAGCAATCCTTCCGGTATCCAGGGATTGTCACAAAACAGTTAACAGGAGGATTTTTATGAAAGCAGTAAAAAATTATAAGTTCTGGTTTTGTACCGGTTCACAGGACCTGTATGGCGACGAATGTCTTGCGCATGTAGCTGAACATTCCAAGATTATTGTAGAAGCCCTGAATCATTCAGGCGTGCTTCCGTATGAAGTTGTTTGGAAACCGACGCTGATCACGAACGAACTGATCCGAAAGACTTTTAATGAGGCAAACGCAGATGAGGACTGTGCGGGAGTGATTACCTGGATGCACACCTTTTCACCGGCGAAATCCTGGATCCTTGGCCTTCAGGAATTCAGGAAGCCTCTGTTGCATCTGCATACACAGTTCAACCGCGAGATTCCGTACGATACGATCGATATGGATTTTATGAATGAAAACCAGTCCGCACACGGTGACAGAGAATACGGACATATCGTGAGCCGTATGGGAATTGAACGCAAAGTGATCGTGGGACACTGGGAGGACAAAGCAGTTCAGGAGCGTATCGCGAGCTGGATGCTGACAGCCATCGGTATTATGGAAAGCAGCCATATCCGTGTGTGCCGTGTCGCGGACAATATGAGAAATGTGGCGGTTACAGAGGGAGATAAGGTGGAAGCCCAGATCAAATTCGGCTGGGAGATCGATGCATATCCCGTAAATGAAGTCGCGGAGTACGTTGCAGCGGTTCCGCAGAATGAGATCGACACGCTGGTGGAGGAATATTACAGCAAGTATGATATTATCCTGGAGGGCAGAGATCCGAAGGAATTCCGGGAGCACGTTGCGGTTCAGGCCGGTATTGAGATCGGGTTTGAAAAATTCCTTGAGGAAAAGAATTATCAGGCTATCGTAACCCACTTTGGTGATCTTGGCGCTTTGAAGCAGCTTCCGGGTCTTGCTATGCAGAGACTGATGGAAAAGGGCTATGGTTTCGGCGCTGAGGGCGACTGGAAAACCGCAGCTATGGTTCGCCTGATGAAGATCATGACTGCAGGCGTTAAGAATGCAAAGGGAACCTCCTTCATGGAGGATTATACATACAACCTTGTACCGGGCAAGGAAGGGATCCTGGAGGCGCATATGCTGGAGGTATGCCCGACTATTGCGGATGGCCCCATCGGCATCAAGGTATGCCCGCTTTCCATGGGTGACCGGGAGGATCCGGCGCGTCTTGTTTATACCTCGAAGACAGGCCCGGCTATCGCTACATCCCTGATCGACCTTGGCAACAGGTTCCGCCTTATCATCAATGAGGTGGAGTGCAAGAAGGTAGAAAAGCCGATGCCGAAGCTTCCGGTGGCTACCGCGTTCTGGACACCGCAGCCGAGCCTTGCAACGGGCGCAGAAGCGTGGATCCTGGCGGGAGGCGCACACCATACGGCATTCACGTATGATCTGACTGCAGAGCAGATGGGCGACTGGGCGAATGCAATGGGGATCGAGGCTGTCTATATCGATAAAGATACAACGATCCGCAATTTCAAAAAAGATCTCCAGCTTGGAAACCTCTTCTACAGATAAAAACAGTTTATCCAGGGGAGCCGGTATCATGCCGGTTCCTTTTTGCGTTTCGGAAAACACAAAGGCCGCCATGGAAAAATAACAATTCAGCCAGCCCTGCGATCTTCTCGTCCTGGTTGGCTGAAATGTTCCATGAAAAAGCCATTCTGTGAAGATTTTTCAAAATAGGACTTGATAAATTCTAA
>CAYLPF010000135.1:0-4804 GCA_964385485.1 uncultured Lachnospiraceae bacterium
AGCGAAATCGCCAGAAGCGTGTGATAGATCAGCTCTTCCCTGGACAGATCCGGATATCTCTCATCCGGCGTAAATTCAATGCCCTCCCGGTAATGCTCCTGTTTCGTTCGGATATCGGATGCCCGCTGCTGGTATTTTTTGAAGTCATTCAGCACCTTAACCTGCGCGGAAGGATAGCCGTTCGCGGTAAGTATCCTGGTAATATGCTTCTCCAGATACGGAATATCTGTTTTCTCATCCGGCGTATAGCACAGTACCTGATCTCCGCAGACGATGAGGGTACTGATCGGAGTCGTATGTTCATACGCTGTAAACACCAGCTCATAGCCTGAGACAAGATCGCCGTTCGCAATCTTCGCCTTCTCATATATCTCGGGAGGAACCGGTTTCTGCATCATGATCATGATCAGGCTGACCATCGATTTACACGCCGGCAAACAGCCCAGGATCGCAACGAAGGTAAAAAGATTCAGCCTTGTCTTCGTCTGGATGTATCCTGTCACATAGATCGCCAGCGGTATCAGAAACATCACAAATGTGACCAGGAACGTGCGTTTTTTCTGATATCTGATATAACCCCAGTCGCCTTTTTTCACTTTCTTCATGTTCTCATCCTCTATCTGTTTTTTTCTTATGAACGTTCCGTATTGTCTTTTTCTTCCCTGCCCGTGTTTCCTGCCTTAAATGAACTTCCGGGCGGCCGGTTCTGCTCATGCGCCGCGGACGGATCAGACATTCCGGTCCGAAACCGATCAGGTCTTCCCGTCCTGCCAGATGCAGCGCTTCCGCAATCATATCATAATTCTCCGGTTTCCGGTACTGTATTAACGCCCGCTGCAGCGCTTTGCGGTGCGGATTTTTTTCAACGTAGACATGCTCCATGGTGCGGGGATCCAGCCCCGTGTAATACATGCAGGTGGAGATCGTAGAAGGCGTCGGGTAAAAATCCTGTACCTGCTCCGGCATATACCCCAGATCCCGCAGATAACATGCCAGCTCCACAGCCTCCTTCATGGAGCAGCCCGGATGGGATGACATCAGATAGGGCACAAGGAACTGATGCATCCCGCAGGAATCATTCATTTCCTTATATTTCTCCGTAAATCTCTGATACACGCTGTGCTCCGGCTTCCCCATCATCTGCAGGACACGGTCTGCCACATGCTCCGGCGCCACCTTGAGCTGACCGCTGATGTGGTATTTCACCAGCTCCCGGAAAAAAGTATCGGATTTGTCCGCCAGCAGATAATCGAAGCGGATCCCGGAACGGATAAATACTTTTTTCACCTTCGGCAGATGCCGCAGCTTCCGAAGCAGCTCCACATAATCGCTGTGGTCTGCCCGAAGGTTTTTGCAGGGAGTCGGAAACAGGCACTGCCGGTTCTTGCAGACGCCTTTTGTAAGCTGCTTTTCGCAGGAGGGCTGCCGGAAGTTCGCCGTCGGTCCGCCCACATCGTGGATATATCCCTTAAAGTCCGGATCCTTCGTCATCTCTTCTGCCTCCCGCAGAATGGAATCATGGCTTCTCACCTGAATGATGCGGCCCTGATGGAACGTGAGAGCGCAGAAATTGCACCCGCCGAAGCAGCCCCGGTTGCTGACAAGGCTGAACTGAACCTCCGAAATGGCCGGGATCCCGCCTGCCGCCTCATACATCGGATGATACGTCCTGCAGTACGGCAGGTCATAGATATCGTCCATTTCCTGCATTGTGAGCGGCTTTGCCGGAGGATTCTGCACCACGTAAACCGTCCCGTACGGCTCGACAAGCCGCCTGCCCGAAAAGGGATCCGTGTTGCAGTATTGCGTATAAAAGCTCTCGGCGTATTTGCGTTTATCCGCCAGAAGCTCCCGGTAATCCGGCAGCAGGACGTAATCATACACATCCTCCAGCCGCTTCGTTTTGTAGCACGTCCCATCCACGAACGTAATATCAGAGACAGCCATGCCGGAAGCCAGCGCATCCGCGATCTCCACAATGGAACGTTCGCCCATTCCGTAGGAGATCAGATTGGCCCCGCTGTCCATGAGCACGGAGCGTTTCAGTGAATCCGACCAGTAATCGTAATGCGCCAGACGGCGCAGACTGGCCTCGATGCCGCCCGCTATAATGGGGACATCCTTATACGCCTGACGGATCAGATTACAGTAGACGACCGCGGCATAATCCGGCCTTTTTCCCATCTCTCCCCCCGGAGTGTAAGCATCCCGCTTCCGACGTTTTTTTGAGACAGAATAATGGTTTACCATGGAATCCATATTTCCGGCGGTTACAAGAAAGCCGAGGCGCGGCCTCCCAAGAACCTTTACATTTTCCGGATCTCTCCAGTCCGGCTGCGGTATGATCCCCACCGTATAGCCATGATCTTCCAGCACTCTGCTGATGATCGCATGTCCAAAAGAAGGATGATCCACGTACGCATCCCCTGTCACATAGACAAAATCAGGCTGCTCTATCTTCCGCTCTTTCAGCTCCTGCGCCGTGACCGGCAGGAATCTGCCATTCATGCGAACACCTCCCTCTGCTTTCTGCGGATTTTTCAGGAAAGCACCTCATATGTACCGTTTAGGACCTCATCGTACGATCGGATATAATAATTTGCCAGGCTCCGGATCTCCTGCTGCTGATCCATGGAATGATGGTCTTCCACAGCACACACCTGCATCCCTGCGCTGCGTCCCGCCCGGATCCCCATCGGAACGTCCTCAAATACGAGACAGTTTTCCGGCTCTACGCCAAGAGAACAGGCCGTACTCAGGTACACATCCGGCGCAGGCTTTCCCCTGGGCACGTCACAGGAGATCGTAATGCAGTCAAACATTCCCTGCATACCATTTGAGTCCAGGCACGCTGCGATCAGCTCCCGGCTGTTGCTGCTGGCAATCCCCGTTTTTATGCCGTGGCTGCGGATGTAGCGCAGAAAAAAGGCCGCGCCTGGCTTCGGCCGCACTTCCCTGGCATATTTCTCATACGCCATACGGTTCCATTCGCTCTTGATCTGTTCGATGGGATCAGGAAGCCCAAAGCGCTCCTTAAAATACGCGGCTGTCTCCGTAAACCCCATTCCCTCGATCTCTGTCTGGAGATTTGCCGGCAGCTCAAGTCCGTATTTTCCCAAATATTCAATATCGATATCCGCCCACAGCCACATGGAATCCATCAATGTGCCGTCCAGGTCGAAAATAACTGCTTTCTTTTTCTTCAGCATTCCTGCAATCCTTTTCTTTATCTCTGTTTTTCTTCCGCTGTCAGTTCCCGCCTATTGCAGCCTCCATCCGGGATAATATTTATTCTTGATGGCGTCCTTCGTAAATTTCCCCCATCCCAGGGGAAATCCATCCACACAGACCAGAGTCCACCCTTTAATGCCCCGGCTCATGCGTTTCACCTGCTCCTCCAGGGATGCAGCCTCCTGCGGCGTCAGTTCCACGGTCTCTCCCTTCAGATAACGCACCGTCCTTCCATCCGATGATGAAAGATTCAGGACGCACGGAAATGACGTGTGATCCAGCAGCATCGCCAGCGGCTGAGACGGTTCGAACCGCCCCCGTTTTAATGTCCCCATCCAGATGCCCGTCCGAAGATAGCGCAGGCGCTTCGGCAGATGGTACGGCGGCAGCAGAAGGCACTGCTCCCCAATCTGTTCATATATCTTATTTTCCCACAGCTGCTTCGGAAGCGATGAAAGGAACTCCATGACCTGCCAAGGGATCTCTCTGTGATTTTTCTGTATTTCCGATGTATGATACAGCGCCAGTGAAGACCCGCTGCACTTCTTCTCCTCATCCGGCTGTGTCTGCCCTGACTGTGTATTGCGCTTCTTCACCTCTGTCTGCTGTGCCGCGCCGCTTTGGTACTTTATATTTTCGGAGCATCCGGCCTCGCCGCGTTTCTTCAGCAGCGCAAAATAGTGCCCTTCGCCCTTTACGCGGTGCGGCCAGATACGGATACTCTTCTCACAGGGTACCGCTCCTGCGGCAAATCCCTCCGCCATGTCCGGCTGCACGAGGGATAGCTCAGGATATTGCTCAAGAATATACGCGACAACATCCTCATCTTCGCTGCGGGAGAAGGTACAGGTAGAATACGCCATCATCCCGCCGGGCTTCAGCATCTGCACCGCACAATCCAGGATCTTCCGTTGGATCGGCGCGTAATGCTCCGGCCCGCGTTCCTTCCAGGATTCGATCAGGCTGCTGTCCTTTCGGAACATCCCCTCACCGGAACAGGGAGCGTCCACCAGTATTTTATCAAAGCAGCACCCGAACTGTTCCAGAAGCCTTTCCGGTGTCTCTCCTGTGATGCAGCAGTTCGGTGCGCCCCACAGGGCAAGATTTTTTACGAGAGCCTTCGCCCTGCTGGCGCTGGCGTCATTCGCCACGAGAAGCCCCCTGCCTTTCAGACGCGAAGAAAGCTCCGTGGCCTTTCCGCCCGGAGCCGCACATAGATCAAGCACTGTATCGCCGGGCTGCACCGGCAGCCTGGAAGCCGGAAGCATGGCGCTTGGCTCCTGGATATAATACAGGCCTGCATAATAGTACGGATGCTTTGTGACGGCCTCCTCCCTGCCATAATAAAACCCATTGTCTGTCCATGGCACAGGGGAAATTGAAAAAGGCGCAAGGGAAAGGAACTCCTCAGTCGTTATCTTGCCCGTATTCACCCGCAGTCCCGCGTATCCCTCCGCATCAAAACACGCCAGGAAGGAGTCAAACTCTTCTCCCAGCTCCGCCTTCATTCGATCTGAAAAATCCTGTGGAAGCTTCCGCATATCCAGTCCGCCTTTATCTGTCCTAAATTCTG
>CAYLPF010000136.1:0-4783 GCA_964385485.1 uncultured Lachnospiraceae bacterium
ACTAAACTCATACTGCGCTTTCGCTTGTATTCGTTAAGTGTTCACATTATACCATACAATCTGGACATCTGCAACGCATAAATCCGGGTCTGTACCAACAAATATTCCCAGTCATTCCGGTTTCGCCGCCCGTTCAGAGCCGAAGCTCCGTACACCTGCGCGGAGCATGTGCGGCAGAACCCGGATCACCGGTTCCAGCACGCCACAAAATGGCCGTCTCCCCGGTCCTTCAGCTCCGGCCGTTCCTTTGCGCACTGTTCCGTCGCGTATCTGCAGCGGGTACGGAAAGGGCAGCCCGTAGGCATCCGCAGCGGAGATGGAACATCCCCCTCCAGGACGATCCGCTTACTGCTGCGGGCAATCCTGGGATCCGGAACCGGCACAGCCGACAGAAGAGACTCTGTATAGGGATGCATCGGATGATCCATCAGTTCATTGGCATCCGCCAGCTCCATCATATGCCCCAGATACATCACCGCGATCCTGTCAGAAATATGGTGAACGACAAGCAGGTCATGGGCAATAAACAGATAGGCCATGCCTCTTTGCTTCTGCAGATCCTCAAACATATTCACCACCTGAGCCTGAATCGACACGTCCAGCGCAGAAACAGGTTCATCGCACACGATGAACTTCGGATCCACCGCCAGTGCGCGGGCGATCCCGATACGCTGACGCTGTCCGCCGGAGAACTCATGGGCGTACCGCGTGGCGTGTTCCGCGTTCAGCCCTACCGTCTCCATCAGTTCCATCACCTTGTCATGGCGCTCGGCGCGGCTTTTATACAGCTTGTGTACATCCAGCGGCTCACCGATAATATCCTCCACCGTCATCCGGGGATTCAGGGAAGAATAGGGATCCTGGAATACCATCTGCATTTCCTTGCGCAGAGAATGGATATTCTTATCGGTAACCTCCTGCCCCTGAAACCGAACCGTACCGGCAGTGGGCTTATACAGTCTCAGCAGGGTACGTCCTACGGTCGTCTTGCCGCAGCCGGACTCCCCCACCAGTCCCAGCGTCTCCCCGGGACGGATATCGAAGGACACATCATCCACGGCTTTCAGCATCTCTGTCCTGAAGCCGTTTTTTACAGGAAAATACTGTTTCAAGTGACTGACTTCTACAAGATATTCACTGCTCATCTGGCATTTTCCTCCTCGTATCTTTCTTTTATGTTCATCCAGCAGGCTGCCAGATGATGATCATCCAGGCGTATTTCCTCCGGTATCTTTTCCAGACAGATCTTCATCGCAGAATCACATCTCGGACAAAATGCGCAGCCCTTTGGCATATTCAGCAGATTGATCGGCGTACCGCCGATGGGGATCAGCCGCTCATCCGTATCGGAGAGCTTCGGGATCGAGCGGAGCAGCCCCTTCGTGTATTCATGGGCCGGCGCATAGAAAATATCATCCGCTGTGCCTCGCTCACAGACACGGCCGCCGTACATAACGATAATCTCATCGCACATGGTTGCGATCACGCCCAGATCATGGGTAACCATGATGATCGCCATCCCCAGCTTCTGCTGAAGATCCTTCATCAGCTCCAGGATCTGTGCCTGGATCGTCACATCCAGGGCAGTGGTAGGCTCGTCCGCGATCAGGATATCCGGCTCACAGGCCAGCGCCATCGCGATCATAACCCTCTGACGCATACCTCCGGACAGCTCGTGCGGATACTGCTTCACACGTTTTGCCGGTTCGTTGACCCCTACCAGAGTCAGCATTTCCACAGCCCGCTCCCTGGCCTGGGCACGGTTCCGGTCTGTGTGCAGCAGCACAGCCTCTTCCAACTGATAGCCGATCGAAAACACCGGATTCAGGGACGTCATCGGATCCTGGAAAATAATGGAACAGCATTTTCCACGGAAGCCTGCCATCTGCTTTTTGCTGTATTGGGTGATATCCTCCCCCTTATAAAGGACCTTGCCGCCCGTAATCCCGCCGTTATCCGCCAGGATCTGCATCACGGAATAGGCTGTCACGGATTTGCCCGAGCCGGACTCGCCCACGATGCCGAGGGTCTTTCCAGGCTCCAGGCTGAAATTCACCCCGTTGACCGCGTGTACATCGCCGTTATCCGTTTTAAATGTCGTATGCAGATCCTGTACTTCCAGAACGTATTTATAATCACTCATCTTTTTCACCTCATCTCGACAGTTTCGGGTCAAACGCGTCCCGCAGGCCGTCTCCCAGCAGATTCAGCGCCAGTACGATCAGACAGATCGTCAGAGCGGGGAAGAACAGGCGGAGCGGGTATGTCTGCAAACCGCTTCGCGCCTCATTTGCCAGGGAACCCAGCGAAGGCATCGGCGCGGAAACACCGAGTCCTACAAACGCCAGATAACTCTCCGTAAAAATGGCAGAGGGAATCTGCAGCGCCGTTGTAATGATGATCACGGACAGGCAGTTCGGCAGGACATGGCGGCGGATAATGCGCGGCGTGGAAGTGCCGATGCATTTTGCAGCCAGTACGTATTCATTCTGCTTGATGGTCAGGACCTGTCCCCGGATCAGACGCGCCATGGATACCCAGTACAGCAGCCCGAAAACAATAAACAGCGAGATCATATTCACGCCCAGCTTCGCCAGGACAGTACCTGTGATCTTCGGCGCGAGGGTCTCGTTGAGCACCACAGAAAGCAGGATGATCAGCAGCATATCCGGCAGGGAATAAATGATATCCACCACACGCATCATATACATATCCACCTTGCCGCCCAGATAACCGGAAATGGATCCGTACAGCATCCCGATCAGCAATACCAGCAGGGACGCAAATATACCGACACTCAGTGAAACTCTGGCTCCGTAGACTACGCGGATAAAGTAATCCCTCCCCAGTGAATCCGTCCCGAAAATATGGGGGAATACCTTTTCGCCCGCGTCGATCTTCGCCTGTTCTCCGGCGCTGTACTCAAAGGGGCCCAGATTGTTGGAGCCCTTTACGATGTCCGCATAGCCATAAGGCACGACCTTCGGCGCAAAAACACAGATCAGTATGATCAATACCAGCACGACGATAGCGCCCATCGCCAGAGGATTTTTCCGGAGACGCCGCATCCCGTCCCTGAAGAAGGTGGTAGACTCTCCCATAACATCCTGCTGTCTTTTTTCCTCTTCCGTCGCCGTCTCAAAATCCTTCCAGTTGAATTTGCTCAAATCTACCTGCGCAGAAAGAGGAGCCCGTTTAAAATTATCTGTCATTTCTTTCTCCTCCTTAATCTAGCTTGATACGCGGATCAATAAACTTATAGATAATATCCGTGATCAGCGTCGCGGCCACCATAATGACCGCCAGAAAAATGGTCGTCGCCATGATCAGCGTGTAGTCGCGGTTGGTGATGGCAGTTACAAATTTGGAACCCAGCCCGCCGAGATTGAACACACTCTCCACTACCATGGAGCCGGTAATAATACCGCCGATCATTGGTCCTACATACGTAATAACCGGAATCAGCGCGTTGCGCAGGCCATGAATAAAAATGACCTTCAGCTGAGGAACGCCCTTTGCCCGGGCCGTCCGGATATAATCCTGTCCCAGCGCGTCCAGCATGGACGTCTTGGTCAGACGGGTAATATATGCCATCGGAGAAAGAGAAAGCGCCAGGACCGGAAGGACAATGTGATTGCTTCCTGCCGTAAACGCCGGTACCCATCCCAGCTTCATGCAGAACAGATACAGCAGAAGCGTGGCGGTAACGAAGGATGGCATCGCCGTAACCAGGGTGATCAGGAAAACGATGATACGGTCCGGCAGGCGGTTCCGCATCAGCGCCGCCGTAGAACCGAGAATCAGTCCGGATATGATCGCCACAACCGCGGCAAGAAGTCCTATGTGCGCGGAGATCGGAAAGCTCTCACCGATAATGTCCTTGATCTCACGGCCGTTCTTCAGGCTTACGCCGAAATCCCCTTTAAACAGCTTCTGCATATACAGGATATACTGAACCGGAACCGGCTTGTCCAGATTGTATCTGGCCTCGAGAACCGCCTGTGTCGCGGCGCTGGACGCTTTTTCCTTGTTAAATGGCCCGCCCGGTATGGCGTTCATGGCAAAAAATGTGATAACCGTGATCACAAACACCGTCAGAATCGCCAGAAGGATACGTTTTACTACATACTTACCCAATATCTTTCACTCCTTTTGTCGTACTCTTGCATTGTCTCCCGCACAGAAACCGTCCGCCCCGGCGGAATCCCCGCGCCCTGTGCTTTTCCGTGCGGAAGATTGCTTTTTCGCTTTACTGTGCTAAAGCATTCTCACGCGATAAAACCTATCCATCGCAGGCAACAGGATATCAGGCCTGCCTGGATCCGACGTTTCCCCTTGCATGCTTATAGCCCGCTGCCTGCGGAAATAAAAATGGCACCCTATATTTACCGGCCTTTTGCCAGATCACTCTGTTGATACCGATAGAAATACAGATGGTGCATTAATCAGACAACACTATTAATATTATAACGAAACAATAAACATTGTCAACATTAAAATCAATCCTGCCGGAACGCTTCATGTCACAGGAGGCGAAGTTCCCTATGACATGAAAAGAGCCGGAACGCTGTCCTCAAAGCTTCCCGGCTCTTTACCAGGGGTTGAGAGAATCGAACTCCCACTAAGAGTTTTGGAGACTCCTGTCATACCACTTGACCAAACCCCTATATGATAACTCACCAGATATTTATAGCATAAAGCCGATGAGTTGTCAATTTGTTTTTTTCGTTTTCCCGTTACAGGATGGCGGAAATCGCTTCCCGCACATTGCGTACCCCCGTTA
>CAYLPF010000137.1:0-2592 GCA_964385485.1 uncultured Lachnospiraceae bacterium
GAATGAGAGCCGCATCCGCTATCTGGAGAGGATGCTGAAGACGGCGAAGGTGATCTCAGATGACTCTCAGGATGATGAGGTGGGGATCAATAACACCGTTCAGATTTATTTTGAGGATGATGACGAGACGGAGACCTACCGTCTGGTGACGACAGTGCGGGGCAGCTCTATTAACGGCCTGATCAGCATTGAATCTCCTTTGGGAAAGGCGATCATGGGACATAAGGCGGGAGACCGTGTGTATATCAAAGTGAATGACCAGTACGGCTATTATGTGGAAATAAAATCAATCGAAAATACCCAGAACGACAGCAACGATAAGCTGAGAAGCTTTTGAGATATGGAAATACGTGCTTCGTGTGCCTGCCGGAAGCTTTTGAGCGGGCGAAGCGGCATCACACTATGGGAGAATACAGAAAAACAGCCGGATCGCGATTTGTGAAAGAAACTTCCACGCCTGCATCCGGCTGTTTTATAGCTCATCTCTGAGCAAAAGGAAAGAGAAAAATGTATGAAAAACTTAACCGAAATTAAGATAATTGTTTGTCGAAGCCATTCCCAATACAGACGCGCCATGCATCGCGATGACTTCATTTGAACTTTATGCTGTAAGTATACCTGGAAAATGTGTATAAATCGTGACTGAAAGCTGAAAGAAAAATAAAGAAAGATTAAAAATTATTTAAGGTTTCTAAGTGACAGGATAACTGAGAACCGGTATGACGCCGGTCATAAGACGGGATAAGGAAATGAAATGGACAATCAGGTATTTAATATAGAAGAAGAACTGAAAAAGCTGCCCGGGCGGCCAGGCGTCTATATCATGCATGATGAGCGGGATGATATTATTTATGTAGGGAAAGCTATCAGCCTGAAGAACCGGGTGCGGCAATATTTTCAGAGCAGCCGGAATAAAAGTGCGAAGATCCAGCAGATGGTAGAGCGGATACGGCGGTTTGAGTATATCGTGACGGATTCTGAGCTGGAGGCGCTTGTGCTGGAGTGCAACCTGATCAAGGAGCACAGGCCAAAATACAACACGATGCTGAAGGATGATAAGAGTTATCCGTTTATCAAGGTGACGCTGGGGGAGGAATATCCCCGGGTGCTTTTTGCCCGCACGATGAAAAAAGACAAGTCCCGGTATTTCGGGCCATTTACCAGCGCCGGCGCGGTGAAGGATACGATAGAACTGATCAGGAAGCTGTATAAGCTGCGAAGCTGCAGCCGCAGCCTGCCCCGGGACACAGGCAAGGAGCGACCCTGCCTGTATTACCACATCGGACAGTGCAACGCGCCGTGCCAGGGCGGGGTCAGCAAAGAGGAATACAGGCGGTCTATCGATGACGCGCTGGAATTTCTGAACGGGAACCATGCGCCGGTGCTGGAAATGCTGGAACAGAAGATGAACGAAGCGGCAGAAAATATGGAGTTCGAGGCGGCCATTGAATACCGTGACCTGATCCGGAGTGTCAATCAGGTGGCGCAGCGGCAGAAGATCACCCGCAGCGACGGCGAGGACAAGGATGTCCTGGCAATGGCGGTGGAGGGTACGGACGCAGTCATGCAGGTTTTCTTTATCCGGGATGGCAAGATGATCGGACGGGAGCATTTTTATCTGCGGGCGGCGCCCCATGATACAAGGCCGGCGATCCTGAGCAGCTTTATCAAGCAGTATTATGGAGGGACGCCCTTTGTGCCGAAGGAACTGATGCTGGAGACGGATATTGAGGATCACGATGTGGTGGAGGCATGGCTCAGTGAAAAACGCGGGCAGCGCGTCCATCTTCATGTGCCGAAAAAAGGGACGAAGGAAAAGCTGGTGGAGATGGCAAAGGAGAATGCGGCGATCGTCCTTCGGCAGGATAAGGAGCGGATCAAGCGGGAAGAGGGCAGAACCATCGGAGCGGTCCATGAGATTGAAAAGCTGCTTGACATTACATGCGCTATGCGGATGGAAGCGTTTGATATCTCCAATATCAGCGGTTTCGAATCAGTAGGTTCCATGATCGTTTATGAGAAGGGAAAGCCAAAGCGCAGTGATTACCGTAAATTTAAGATAAAGACAGTTCAGGGGCCGGATGATTATGCCAGTATGGAAGAGGTGCTGACGCGGCGGTTTTCCCACGGCCTGGAGGAGCGAAGAGAACTCGACCAAAAGGGTATGGGTTATGAAATGGGAAGCTTCAGCCGTTTTCCTGACCTGGTCATGATGGACGGCGGAAGAGGGCAGGTAAACGTCGCCCTTAAGGTGCTGGATTCGCTGGGGATCGATATCCCGGTCTGCGGCATGGTGAAGGACGATTATCACAGGACAAGGGGCATTTATTTTGAGAATGTGGAGCTGCCGATCGATACGCATTCCGAGGCGTTCCGGCTGGTGACGAGGATCCAGGATGAGGCGCACCGCTTTGCCATTGAGTATCACCGCAGCCTGCGCAGCAAGCAGCAGGTACATTCGATCCTTGACGATATAGAAGGGATCGGGCCGACCAGAAGAAAAGCGCTGATGCGTACCTTTAAGTCCCTGGAGGCGGTACGGGACGCGACGCTGGATCAGCTTGCGAATGCGCCGTCCATGAATCTGCGGAG
>CAYLPF010000137.1:2692-4676 GCA_964385485.1 uncultured Lachnospiraceae bacterium
CAATGTCAGGTGCGTAAATGTACTTGACTCGGGAATAATATAAGTTATAGAATGTAACAAAGGTTTCTTATGAGAGAATGACTCAGGAGGATTTACGAAATGGCGAGCAGCGTAACTATTGAGAAGCTGGCGGAGAAGATGAAGCTCACAAATGCGATCCCGGAGATCAGCATGGAAGGGAAGAAGATCGTGACTTCGGAGATCAACCGTCCGGCGCTTCAGCTTACAGGATATTTTGACCACTTTTATTCAGAGCGTGTGCAGATCATCGGATACGTAGAGTATACGTATCTGGAGCACCTGACCAGAGAGCAGAAGCTTCCGGTATATGAGAAGTTCCTGTCCTACCATGTTCCGTGTATCATTTATACGACTATGACGGAGCCGGATGACGATATACTCAGGCTTGCTAAGAAATATGAGGTTCCGGTATTTACGACGAAGATGACCACATCTGATTTCATGGCAGAGGTTATCCGATGGCTGAACGTGGAGCTGGCGCCGTGCATTTCCATCCACGGTGTTCTTGTGGATGTATACGGCGAGGGCGTTCTGATCATGGGCGAGAGCGGCATCGGAAAAAGTGAGGCGGCCCTGGAACTGATCAAGCGCGGGCACCGTCTTGTCACAGACGATGTGGTGGAGATCCGCAAGGTCAGTGATGAGACGCTGATCGGTACGGCGCCGGATATCACACGGCATTTCATTGAGCTTCGCGGTATCGGCATTATCGATGTGAAGACGCTGTTCGGTGTTGAGAGCGTAAAGAATACGCAGTCCATCGACCTGGTGATCAAGCTGGAGGAATGGGACCGCGACAAGGAGTATGACCGTCTCGGACTGGAGGAGGAGTACACGGAATTCCTCGGCAACCGCGTGGTCTGCCATTCGCTTCCGATCCGCCCGGGGAGGAATCTGGCTGTCATCGTGGAGGCTGCGGCGGTCAACCACCGCCAGAAGAAGATGGGATACAATGCAGCGCAGGAATTGTACAACCGTGTACAGAACAGTTTGATGAAAAATGCAGGAAAGCAGGATTAGGATATGGGAAAATATTGCTTTGGAATCGATGTGGGCGGGACAACCGTCAAATGCGGACTTTTTACTGTGACAGGCGAGATGCTTGACAAATGGGAGATCAGGACCAGGACGGAGGATAACGGAGTAAATATCCTTCCTGATGTTGCAGAGACGATCCGGCAGAAGATTGCAGAGAAAGGCATTGATAAGGAGCTGGTGGCAGGCATTGGTATCGGCGTTCCCGGCCCGGTGAATGAGGCCGGGGAGGTACCCTGCGCAGTTAACCTGCACTGGGGTTATGTAAATATTGCAGGTGATATGGAACGGCTGACGGGACTTCCTGTCAGGGCCGGAAATGATGCGAACGTAGCTGCTCTTGGCGAGCTGTGGAAGGGCGGCGGCATCGGATATCACAGCCTGATCATGGTGACGCTGGGAACGGGTGTCGGCGGCGGCATCATCATTAATGACAGGATCGTGGCAGGCTCCCATGGAGCCGGCGGAGAGATCGGACACGCACATGTGGATGACAGTATCACGGAACAGTGTAATTGCGGCAATTATGGCTGCCTGGAACAGGTAGCTTCTGCGACGGGTATCGTGCGTCTTGCAAAGGAAGCGCTGGCCGCGTCGGATGCGCCATCCCTTCTCCGCGGCGGTGAGGTATCGGCGAAGAGCGTCTGGGACGCGGTGAAGGAAGGCGATGCCCTGGCGATCCAGGTGGCGGAGCGGTTCGGTACATACCTTGGCAAGACGCTGGCGGTTTTTGCCACAGTGGCAGATCCGCAGGTCATTGTGATCGGCGGCGGCGTATCGAAGGCCGGACAGATACTTCTGGACTATATCATTGAGCCATTTAAGAAATACGCGTTTACCGCATGCCGTGATACGGAATTTGCGCTTGCTACGCTGGGAAATGACGCGGGTATTTACGGGGCGGCCAAGATGGTGCTTTAGGTTCGCG
>CAYLPF010000138.1:0-4668 GCA_964385485.1 uncultured Lachnospiraceae bacterium
GTATCCAGTGCGGAAGCTGTGAGAGCAAGTGTACGCAGCATCTTCCGATCATTGAACGGCTGAAGGAGATCGCGGCGCTGGCGCAGTAAGGAAAAAGTGCTCTGCTGCAAACAGCAGGGGCGTCTGAAATGCTGCCATACCATTCGGTATTCTGTCATTTCAGACGCCCCTGATCTTTTTACATCCATTCTCTTTCGATTTTTTCTTTCAATGCCCCAAACATTTTATAATATTTTTGTTTTGCTCCTGAAATAATATCCAGAGCAACCACTTTATTGTATGCATGCGTTACATTATTCCTGGCCGCCAGCGCAGACATCCAAAGCTCCTCATCATCGATCATTCCCGCCTGATACGCTGTCTTCAATATTTGTCTCGGCGAACCCGTCCGCCCTTCCGGGAAACCGTCCTTTTCCAGAATTTCTTTCATCGCCTTCCACGCCTGTTCGAAACAGACTTCAAACAGCCCGACCATTCCTGTCAATTCTACATTTCCATACGGTTCTGTATAATCATAAATATCCTTCAGATTTTTATATGCATTGCAAAAATTCTCAAATTTCTTCATAGATTACGATCCCTTCTCTTTCTATCTCCAATCGAAGCGCAGCCTGAACCGACCTGTCCAGATTTACAATATCATATTGTAGCAGCGTAGGCGTTTCCTCATCCACCAAAACAGAAAACATGTCAGTCTTTCCGCCAGAAACCGCCAGGTCAATATCACTTCTCTCCTTAAAATCGCCCCTGGCCCTGGAGCCAAACAGCAGGACGCGGCAAACTCCGCATTCTCTGGCAATATTGCGTATCTCTTCGATTACGTTCTGTTTTATTCCCGTTTTTCGATATCTCTTCTCACTCATAAAGGCTCCCTGCACCGTAATCAAACATATAGTTGTCCAAGCTATTATTCATTTTATAACACCAGATAATCCATTGCAACCAAAATAAATCAGATATCTATACAAAAAAGCAGACGTCTGTTAAAATAAACGCAGATAACAGGAAAGAGGGACTACGAAATGAAAGCATATCAGAGATTATTAAATTATGTTAAGATCCACACCACCAGCGATGAAAACAGCGCCGCCGTACCTACGACACAGCGCCAGTTTGACCTTGCCAAAGCGCTGGTGGAAGAGATGAAGAGCCTCGGGATCGCTGACGCGCGGATGGAGGATAACTGCTACGTCTACGGAACGATCCCGGCCACCCCGGGATACGAGGACAGGCCTGGCATCGGATTTATCGCCCATATGGACACCTCTCCCGATTTCTGCGGGGAGAATGTCAATCCGCAGATTTATGAAAATTATGACGGCGGCGAGGTAAGCCTTGGGAACAGCGGGAAAACTCTGACGCCTGACAAATTTCCGCATCTGAAAGGTCTGAAAGGCCGTACACTGATCACGACGGACGGCACGACGCTTCTTGGCGCGGACGACAAGGCCGGAATTGCTGAGATCATGACGCTTGCCGGGCGGCTGCTCCAGGGAGACATGCCCCACGGAAAGGTCTGCATCGGATTTACGCCGGACGAGGAAGTCGGCAGCGGCGCGGCAGAATTTGATATCCCCGGCTTTGGCGCAAAGTACGCTTACACCGTGGACGGCGGCTGTGAAAATGAGATCGTCTACGAGAATTTTAACGCCTGCAGCGCACAGTTCGAGATAAACGGCTTCAATATCCATCCCGGCGAATCGAAAAACAGAATGATCAACGCGGCGCTCGTGGCAATGGAGATCAACAGCATGCTTCCTTCTGCCGAGACGCCGGCCCATACCGATATGTACGAAGGCTTCTTCCATCTGACGGATATGCAGGGAACCGTGGAAAGCGCAAAGCTTCAGTACATCGTCCGGGATCACAGCAGCGGACATTTTGAATGCAGGCAGGAAATGCTGCGCCATATCGAAAAAATCATCAACGAAAAATACGGGGAAGGCACAGCCAGGCTGACCATCCGCCAGCAGTACCGCAACATGGCGGAGGTACTTGCACCGTGTATGCACCTCGTAGACAATGCGAAGGACGCCATCCGGGAGCTCGGCATGGAGCCAGATGTTTCCCCGATCCGCGGCGGCACGGACGGTGCACAGCTCTCCTTCCGCGGCCTGCCCTGCCCGAATCTCGGCACCGGCGGTTACGCCTTCCACGGCCCCTATGAGCATATCACCGCGGAAGGAATGGATCTGGTGGTGGAGATCATGCTGGGGATCGTGAAGCGTTACGCGAGATAATCGCGAAATGGAAATCCTGTACGCTATGCAGCTACGCAGGATAATATATGATGAAAAATATATACGCACACGTAATATTAAGGACGGCACAGGTTCAGAATATCTCAGAGAAGGACCTGTAGGGGTGTCCACTCTGAGATATTCTGAACCGAGCCGTCTCAAATTACAAGGAGTAAATTTATGATACGTTTTAATAATGATTACAACCACGGAGCACACCCGGACATCCTGGCAGCGCTCTCGGCAGCGAATGACGAAAGCTATGGCGGCTACGGGCTGGATACCTGGTGCGAAAAAGCCGCTCTGGAGATCAAAAAATATCTGGACCGCCCGAAGGCTGCCGTACACTTTCTGGTGGGCGGAACGCAGGCAAATTTCACAGTGATCGCAGCCGCGCTGCGTCCCTTCCAGAGCGTTATCTGCGCGGACACCGGCCACATCCACGCCCATGAGACGGGAGCCGTAGAAAATACCGGCCATAAGATCCTGACGCTGCCTTCCAAAGACGGCAAGATCACCGCGCAGCAGATCGCCGCCGAGGCGGAGCTTTACCGTACCAGCGGGATACAGGAGCATATCACCCAGCCAAAAATGGTCTATATTTCCTTCCCTACGGAGTATGGTACTGTCTATACACTCGAAGAACTGACGGATATTCACGTAGTCTGCAGGGAATATGGGCTTTATCTTTTCATCGACGGGGCACGTCTGGGGTACGGCCTCGCCGCCGGGGGCAATGACGTCACCATAAAGGATATCGCCCGGCTTTGCGATGTATTCTACTGCGGCGGGACAAAATGCGGGGCACTGTTCGGTGAGGCAGTCGTATTTTCCACGCCGCACCTTGCGGCCGATTTCAGAAGCTATATCAAGCAGAACGGCGCGATGCTGGCAAAGGGATGGCTTCTTGGACTGCAATTCTACACTCTTTTCAAGGACGGATTATATTTTGATATCACGAAAAAAGCTGTTTCCTATGCGATGCAGATCAAACAGGCCTTTAAAGAGAAGGGAATCCCGGCCTATATCGACAGCCCTACGAACCAGCAGTTCATTGTGCTTGAAAACAGCGTGATGGAAAAGCTCTCCCAAAAATATATTTTTGAATATGAGCTGAAAGTGGACGAGACGCATAGCTGCGTGCGTTTCTGTACAAGCTGGAGCACAACGCAGGAAGAGGTGGATGCCCTTGTCAGTGATATCCGGGCATTATAAAGGAGTCATATGATAACTACGATTCTGTTTGACCTGGACGGCACGCTTCTCCCCATGGAGCAGGATGTCTTCGTCCGGGCTTATTTCGGGGAGCTGGCACCTCCTGCGGCTTCAATCCAGTTGATACTTACACACTCAGCTTCCGCTCCATGATCCATCCTGTGATGGAATACATGAGTACCACAATAACGAGAGCCGAGGCTATGATCATGCTGAATTCAGCCGTATCATTTGACAGGCTCGGCAGCATATCCAGCGCCTTCCCGGAAATGTAGCCCAACACCAGAAAAATAACGAAGCTGACAAATCCGCTGAACTTCTTGCCTGCCAGCACAGTGGCCGAAAGTACGATAGCGAGATAGCCCATCACTACTGTCATCAGCCAGGAAGCAAGCGCCGCAAAGAAAGGCATCAAAACAGCCTGCGGCGTAAGGTGGATATCCACCCGTATGCTGATCATCAGCCGCTCCAGCATATCAAGGAATTCCTTTATCCCTCCGATATAGAGGATCCCGATGCTCGCGTCAACGGCCGCCAGCACTGCAAAGAAAGCGCCCGCCAGAAAGATGGAGATCCCATTCTCCAGCACCTTGGCTCCCAGAACCTGGTAGCTGTTCTTCGGCGTCAGAAACAGCATATAGCTCTGCTTCGTATTCAGGTCGCGGTGGAATACGATCAGGCTGTCAATACCAATATAGAAAATACCGATCATGGCGCACATAACAAGTCCGATCACACCGATGGTAAGCAATTTATCCTGCTTAAAGAATACGCCTGTCAGATACGCGATCTCGGCCAGAGCCGTGATCACCAGCAAAACCGTTTTCGAAAACATGGTCTTGCGGAATTCATACTTCATCAGCTTCAACATTACTCTTCCCCTCCGTGTCCGTAAATTTCACGATATCTATCTGCTACCGACTTGCCCTGAAGCATGCGCAGCTCCTCCGCCTCGCACATTTCCGCCAGCCGCCCGTTTTTCATAAAAATCGCAGTATCTGTGATTTTTTCCAGCTCATCTACCAGATGGCTTGATATCACCAGGGCAACATCGCGGCCTGCTGCCTCCAGCACACTGTTCATGATCTCATCTCTCGCCAGCAGGTCAATACCATTCAGAGGCTCATCCAGCAGATAAACCCTTGCCCTTCTCGCCAGAGTCACAGCGATCTTCAGCTTCGCCATCATACCGGAGGAAAGCGACTTTGTCTTC
>CAYLPF010000139.1:0-4606 GCA_964385485.1 uncultured Lachnospiraceae bacterium
ATGATAATACTGAGTTCGTACAGGCCGATCATCGGAATGGCAACCATAATCTGAGAAACGATATCCGGCGGTGTGATGACAGCCGATACAAAAAATATCAGGACGATAACAAAGCGTCGTCCCTTTTTCATCCATGTGACTTTCAAAAGCCCCATCTGAGTAAGCAGAACGGTTACAACCGGAAGTTCGAATACAATGCCGAAAATCATGAATATCGTGAGCAGGAATGTCAGATAGTTCTGAACGCTGATCGACGCCGTGATGCCGCTCCCTTTGCTGATGTCAATCAAAAAATAGAGCATAAAGGGCAGCATGATCCTGTATGCGAAAATGATTCCGATGACAAAACAGATCAGTCCGAAAAACATGACCGATAAAAACAGAAAATTCTCATTTTTTTTCAGCCCGGGCTGAATGAAAGCCCAGATATTGTAGAGAATCAGGGGCAGTGTGATACAAACGCCTGTAATGAGCGCAACGGAAAAGTATTCCATCAAAAGCTCCTGCGGCGCGATATATACATACGTGTAGCCGTAAGCTTTGCCAAGATCCGTCAGAGTCTCCACCAGCTGAGGAGCAAAGTGCAGCCCCGCCAGAAAGGAGATAACAAGGCAGACGAGGCAGACCACCACACGGTTTCTCAGTTCACGCAGATGCCCCGAAAGGGTCATATTTTTTTCTTTTTGCCTTGCCATTATTTGTCGGTGCCATCCGCATCCGTGCTGTCAGTTTTTTTATCTTCATCGTCAGATACGCTGTCACGGAAGTTTTTAATGCTTTTGCCAAACATCCTGCTCAGCTTCGGCAGCTGCGACGGTCCGAAGATCACGATCACGATTGCGAGGATTACGAGTAATTCAGTAGTTCCAATTTTCATTTTAAAGATCCTCCTGTATTTGTGTGTAAAATAAATTATGCGGTCTGAGTTTCGTCAGAAGACTTCCCATCGGTTTTTTCCTCTGACGTCCCCTGAGTTACATCCTGAGAAGTCTCCTGAGCCGCCTGCGGGGCTGCATCCCTGAGGTTCTCCTGGGAAATCTCCTGAGTCATGTCCTGAGTCGTCTCCTGAGTTACATCCTGAGAAGTCTCCTGAGCTGCCTGCGGGGCTGCCGTCTGAGAAGTCTCCTGAACCGTCTGAGAAGCCTCCTGAGCTGACTCCCGGTCTGCTTCCTGAGACGCTGTGTCCGGCTGCTTTGATTCATTCTTGACCGGTTTGCCGATATCCGATAAAGAGTTTTTGATATCATTTACATTATGTTTGATATCCTTCTGAAGCTCAGTAACAGGTTCCATTGCTTCGCGCAAGGGCTTTTGAGCCTCGTTAAGCGGTTCTACGATACCCTCCCGAATGTCTTTTGTCGCTTCTTCCGTATATTTTCTGAACTGGCCGAAAGCCTGGCCAAGCTTTTTTGCATAATATGGAAGCTTGTCAGGCCCTACTACAACCAGCGCGACAATGAAGACAACCAGCAGCTCCTGTATGCCGATTTTCATACAGCTACCTCCCTTCCTGTGTACTTTTGTGCATTGTTAATTTTTAGGCAAAATGCACAATAAACCACTCTTAGGATACCAGTTTTTTTGTATTCTTTCAGCGGATAAATTTTTGTTTTTTGTGGATAATATTTGTTTTTTAGGCAAAGCGGTATAAAAATGCCGGAAGCATATGTTATACTGGATTAACCGATCAGGAGAGCTGTGCGATTTCCGGTAAACGGCCAATAAGCCTGCCGTTTACCGGAAGCTCTCCGGGGAAATACATTTTCAAAAATCTTATATAGAAAGGAAAAACGAGGTTCATGAAAAAAGAGATTTCAAGAAGAGACTTTGTAAAAGGAACGGCAGCGGGCGCCCTTGGCATGGCGGCAGCCGGTATCTTTGGCGGAACGACGATCGCACTGGCAGAAGAGAGCGGTACTTATAAGCCAGGCACCTACAGCGCGACGGCGCAGGGGATCGGCACTGTCACGGTGACGATGACTTTTGATGCGGAGAGTATTACCGATGTACAGGTAGACGTATCAGAAGAGACGCCGAGTATCGGAGGAATGTACGGGGAAGATCTGGCGAAAATGATCCTGGAGGCCCAGGGGTCGGAGATCGATACGATCAGCGGAGCGACCACGACCACTACCGCTGCTTCCAAAGCCGCAGCGGCCTGTATTGCCCAGGCAAAAGGCGAAACGGTGGAGATTTCCACAAATCAGGCATCTGAGGATTATGAAGTTCCATCGGAGCTGACAAAGGAAGAGGTAGAAGGCTCTGCCTGCGAGCTGGGAGCCATCACGCCGGATGAAGAGAAGGATTTTGACGTTGTCGTGGTAGGCGCAGGCGCGGCAGGAGTTCCGGCGGCTGGCTTTGCGGCAGAGGCCGGGGCAGCAGTAGCCCTTCTCCAGAAGGAAGCCAGCGTAGTATCACAGGGGAACTGCGGTTCTGCTATTATCAAGTCAAAGTCTACGGAAGCGGGCGTTATGAAGTGGGTACATCACACCAACGGGCTGGATGACTGGAGAGCAGACACGAAGCTTCTGAAAGCGTACGCCGACAATTCTGAGGAAGCCCTGATGTGGTACCTGAACCGAGCCGGACTTACTGAGGAGACAGAATACGGCGATGGCAGCAAGGTAGACAGCAATGAGAACTGCAGTGAACTTCTGAATAATGGCAAAGGGCTGTTTGCCTACATGAGTACAAGCCAGGATCTGACCGGAATATGGAGCGACCGTATGGACAGCTATTACTATGGAGACGACCACTGCTATTTCATGGCTCCGTGGATCGGACCGAAGCCTCAGAATGTCGGCAATGTGCTTCAGGAGGTTCTGGACAATGTGGCGGCAAAATGCCCCAATCTCGAGGTGTTTTACAGTACTCCGGCGGTTCAGCTTGTGAAAGACGGCGACAAGGTGACCGGAGTGATCGCAAAGGATTCCGATGGCAGATATATTCAGTTCAATGCGGCAAAGGGCGTTATCCTGGCGACCGGGGACTATATGAACAATGATGCCATGGTGGCACGCTGGTGTCCGGATGTGGCTGATTTCGACAAAAAACAGTATCACAAGACCGGAGACGGCCATGTACTGGCCCTGAGCGCAGGGGCGAAGATGGAGCCGCTGGGCCATACCAAGATGATGCATGATTTTGATTCCGGGCTGATGTATGAGGAGCCGTTCCTGTACCTGAATATGGACGGGGAGCGTTTTACAAATGAATATACCGGATTCGTATACATGGGCAATGTCCTCAAATACCAGCGCGGCTATAACGGCGCGAACGTGGACGATAACCATCCGGATGGCTCCAAAGGCTGGTACTGCACGATTTATGACAGTGACTACGTAAACTGGCCGCAGGATGAGTTCGTCAGCAGCATGATTCCGCCGGAAGCCATGCAGAAATACATTCCGGGCGCCGTGGAAAATCCGGAGGGCGTATTTGAGAACCTGATCGACAGCTATTGCTGTGATACGCTGGAAGAACTGGCGGAGAAGCTGGATATTCCTGTGGACGCTCTGAAGGCGTCTGTTGACCGTTATAATGAGCTGTGTGAAGCAAAAGACGACATGGATTTCGGAAAGCCGGCAAAATACATGCATCCCATCAAGACAGCGCCATTCTGGGGCGTGCGCAAGCACATCCGGGTGTCATCGATCGATTCCGGCGTCATGACGAACGAAAACGGCCAGGCGCTGGACAAGGACGGCGAGGTGATCGAAGGCCTGTACTGTGTTGGCAACCTGGGCGGCCCATTCTACGGCGGCAATGATTACCCGTTCCATCAGACAGGGCTTTCCTTAGGAAGATGCTATACCTTTGGTATGCTGGCAGGAAAGCATGCTGCGTCGAAGTAAGCGAAAGGAACCGCCAGTGAAGACAAAAGCAGCGCCGGATGTCCCAGAGGAAGACGGCATATGGAAAAGCAGAATGAAGAAAACGTATCCGACAATGGCAGAGGAAGGGTTTAAATATTACATAGAGAATGTGACGAAACGCTACGAACTGACCGACCGGATCCTGCAGGGGATCCGGGAAGGAAATGAATATCAGACGGTTCAGGCGGTTCAGGCAAGAAATCATATGAAAATGCCCGGCAGACTGAATGATGAGCTGACGGAGTGGAAGTACGACGTGATCCAGTTGAAATCACTCATTATCCAGGAGCTGAGGCATCTTGGAGTGACCAACCTGCTTCTGGAGGGGATACATACGGAATTTACCCGGAAGGTTTATGGAGCCTCCAGTGTGGAAGAATGCAAACAGATTTCGGAGGAAATGGCTGTACGCTTCTGCAGGATGAACTACCTGAAATCCACCCATGACTATTCGGCTCTGGTGCAGAAGATCATTCTGGCAGTCGATATGGATCTGAGCCAGGGGCTGACCCTGCAGTATTTTTCAGAGACCCTGAATGTGAACCGGTCTTATCTCTCCAATCTTTTCAGACAGGAGGTCGGGATGACCATTACGGATTATGTGACGGAGCGGAGGATACAAAGTGCGGCGGATCTGCTTTTGACCACGCAGTACCCGATCAAAACAGTGGCGAAGCAGGTCGGGATCATGGACGTACATTATTTCAGCCGCCTGTTCAAGAAGAAGATGG
>CAYLPF010000140.1:0-4583 GCA_964385485.1 uncultured Lachnospiraceae bacterium
TTCGCAGAATGTCTGTTCCGTATTGACATGCCCGGATGAAATATTTATAATAATTCAGAATAATGTAAAAAATAAGGATAACATATGAGAGTTATAGCTGGAAAAGCGCGGAGGCTTCCGCTTAAGACGGTGGCGGGCATGGATACGAGGCCGACCACGGACCGGATCAAGGAAACATTATTTAATATTTTGCAGGATGATATCTACGGAATCCGCTTTCTGGATATATTTGGCGGCAGCGGCGGGATCGGTATCGAAGCTTTGAGCCGCGGTGCGAAGGAGGCTTATTTTATCGAGCGGGACAGGGCGGCAGCGGAGTGTATCCGCCAGAACCTTGCGTTTACCCATCTGGCTGAGAGTGCGGTGGTGATGCAGTGCGACGTGTTTGCCGCTTTTGGAAGATTGGAAGGACAGAGCCCGTTTCAGATCATCTTTATGGATCCTCCGTACAGGCAGGAGCTGGAAAAAAGTGTTCTCGAATATTTTGCGGCACACCATCCGTCCTTTGTGGATGAGAATACTGTGATCATCGCAGAAGCCTTACTGGACACGGATTTTTCCTATGCACAGGCTCTGGGCTTTGACATCCGGCGTGTGAAGGAATACAAAACAAATAAGCATGTCTTTCTGACCATGCAGAAGAGGGAGCATTTATGAAACGTGCTGTATATCCCGGCAGCTTTGACCCGGTGACGAAGGGGCATCTCGATATTATTGAACGTGCGGCGAACATCGTGGATGAGCTTGTGGTAGGGGTACTGAATAATAATGTAAAAACACCGTTGTTTTCTGTCGAAGAACGTGTTATGATGTTAACAGATGTGACCGGGCATATTCCGAATGTCCGGGTGGAGGCATTTTCAGGATTGTCGGTAGAATTCGTAAAGAAGTGCGGAGCTTCTTTCATTGTGCGGGGTCTCCGTGCTGTCACGGATTTCGAATATGAACTGCAGATGGCGCAGACCAACCGCAGCATCGACAGGGAAGTGGATACTCTGTTCCTTGCGACAGGATTGAATTATGCCTACATAAGTTCCACCATTGTGAAGGAGGTCGCTTATTACGGCGGCGATATTTCCGGTTTTGTGCCGTCTTCCATTGTCGGACTTGTATATGATAAGATCAAACAGAACAGAGGGTAAATTAAGTATAAATAAAATAATAAGGAGAGTGTATTATGAGCAGCAGGATTGAACAGATCATTGAGGAAATCGAAGAATTCATCGACAGTTGCAAATTTCAGCCGCTTTCATCCACGAAGATCGTGGTGAACAAGGAAGAGCTTGAGGAGCTTCTGAGGGAGCTCAGGATGAAGACTCCGGATGAGATCAAACGCTATCAGAAGATCATCAGCAATAAGGATGCGATTCTGGAGGATGCACAGACGAAGGCGGACAATATTATCGCGGAGGCTCAGGCGCAGGCGCAGAAGATCGTCAGTGAGAGCGAGGTCATGCAGGTGGCGCTTCAGCAGTCCAACCAGTTGATCGAGCAGACGAATGCCCAGGCGCAGGAGATCATGGATAAGGCTACGGAGGATTCCAACAACATCCGTATGAGTGCGATCCACTATACCGATGAGATGCTTGAAAATCTGGAGAAGATCATGAGCCAGACGATTGATGCGGCAGGCAGCAAGTACAACAATTTTATCAATTCCATTCAGTCCTGTTATGATATCGTGAGCAAGAACCGCAGTGAGCTTTCCCCGCAGGCAGCGCCTTCCAGCTATAATACGACGGTGCCGTCATCAGAAGATGAATCAGAGGAATAGGATGGAACCAACAGATAACGCAGTGCTGAGCAGGGTAATCATTACCCTGCTTTTTATATAATAAAACAGCATGTTTCCATCCAGGGCTGCGATAGATACCGTCTGCGCCAGCGCGGAAAATCCGCCGAAGGCACAGAGGGCATTTATCAGTACGAACTTTAAAGGGAACGCAAGTTGGGACGCGGCCAGCAGATGGATTCCTCCGGTCACTTCAATGGAAGCTCCGAGGAACAGAAGCAGCGGGTGATTGAGAGGCACAAAGCGAAAGAACGCGTCGCTGATGATCTTGAAAATAATGATATAAACTCCGAGCTTTACCGTGTTTCGGACGGTGTCATAGATACAGCTGTCGATCACATCATATACGGAAGCTGTGCTTTGCCGGTGCAGGAGCGTATGTGTGCCTGCGGATGAGGACCCTGATTTTTTCCTGCGGTAACAGATAGAAGTAAGAAATCCATACAGCATGGCGGAGCCTGAAATATTAAGCAGGAGAACTGGGCCGAGCTTCGGACATTCCAGCTGCTGCACGGCAACGAATGAGAGAAGAAAGGCAGGGCTTAAATTGTTGACAAAGCCGAACAGAAAACGAGCCTCGTTTTCGTCAAGCTTTCCTTCCCTTTGCAGGTCAGAGGTGATCTTGGCTCCCATGGGAAAGCCGCAGAAAAATCCTGCCAGCATGGCAAAGGCGCCCTGCGCGGACACTCCGAAGATGGCCTGAAACGGTTTCGTCAGGATTTTCGGAAGACGTTCCAGAAAATGAAATTTAAGGAGCAGGCTGCAAAGGAGCATAAAGGGAAAGAGCACCGGAAGTACGCCGGAGTACCAGAGCAGAAGCCCGTCGCGGGTGCTTGCAAGGGCTGTCTGCGGAAACATCAGAAGATAAAAGAAAAAGAAGATCAATACGAGAAATAGCATAGCTGCCTCTTTTCCACCTGTCCATTTATTTTATGTCCGAATAGATAAAATATGAGTGTTCTATTTGAGAAAATGCTCTGGTATACTAAAAGGAAGCTATGATGGAGCGGTTGCTTTGAGAAGGTTTTTTCTTCCGGCTTTTTTCTTATTTTTCCTCGCCTTTTCATGTACGTGGCTGTCACAGCTTCTGTATCAGCAGTCGTCAGCTGTGAAGCTGTCCCGTGCCTTGCCGGAAACGGATTATTTCAGGGAGCAGCGGCTGAATGAAAAAAGCCTGGAGCTGCTGAAAACTCTTCCGCAGCGTGTTCTGATGCAGCCCGGTGAGGTCATGACGATACTGCGCCACATCCAGAAAAGCAGCTCTTTAGTTGACGGGGATGCTTTCACAGATAAGGCGGTTCTCAAATGGAAGTCTGTACTGCTGAAGTACAACAGCAGCGGCTATGATGCTTTGAGCGATGCGTATGGCGCTATCTGGAATGACGTCCGCTGCTTCCCGGTGCAGGCACAGGGCGTTGTATTTGAAAACAGTTGGATGTTTGAACGGAACTACGGCGGGAAAAGGGGCCACGAGGGAACAGATCTGATGCCGCCGGAAAATATTCCCGGACATTATCCCATTGTAAGTATGACGGATGGAATTGTGGAAAAAGTGGGATGGCTGCAGAAGGGAGGATACAGGATCGGCGTAAGAAGCCCCTCCGGCGGATATTTTTATTATGCGCATCTGGAGAAGTACAGCCAGGAATTTCAGGAGGGAGATGCGGTAAGCGCCGGTACGGTGCTGGGCACAATGGGGAATACAGGGTATGGGCCGGAGGGTACCCGGGGAGAATTCGACGTGCATCTGCATCTGGGCATTTATATCCGGACGGAGAATTGCCCGGAGCTCTCAGTCAATCCGTACTGGGTGCTGCGGTACTGCGCTCCATGACAACATCGGCCGTAACCGTTCAGCCCGCAGGCCGCTGTAACCAAATCCAAAGGCCACGTTGCATCTTCCGGTTGAATATGTTAGAATAAGCTATCGTAATAAGGAAAGACAGGTTTATCGCTTTATAAACCTGCAATGCGGGCCTGGCCCGTTGGAGGTAATTATGGAAATACAATTATGGCGTGAGATTTTGACTCCATATGATCTGGCAGTGAAGGAGCTTATCGTCAAGTTTGAGCACCTGATCTACGAATATCGCAGCCAGGGGCTGTATTCGCCTATCGAACAGGTGACGGGACGGGTAAAGACGATTGCCAGTATTCTGGACAAGGCTCAGAAGAAAAAGATCCCTGTAAGTGAGGTTGAGGAGCGCTTTGTGGATATTGCCGGCGTGCGCATTATCTGTCAGTTTGTGGAGGACATCCCGAAGGTAGTGCAGATCATCCGCCGTCGTACCGATATGGAAGTGATAAAGGAGCGCGATTACATCCATCACATGAAAGACAGCGGATACCGTAGTTACCATGTGATCGTTAATTATGAAGTACAGACGCTGCAAGGAAACAAAAAGATAAAGGTAGAGATCCAGATCCGCACCCTGGCGATGAATTTCTGGTCTACCATCGAGCACTCCCTGCAGTACAAATATAAGAAAAATATTCCCGACCACATCCGGGAAAAGCTGATGAATGCGGCGAATGCCATTATTTCTCTGGACAATGAGATGTCGGCTGTGCGCAGCGAGATCATGGATGCGCAGAATTCCTTCCAGATCCATACGAAGCTGGTATCGGACATCCTGAATAATCTCCAGAATCTTTATGGACTTGCCAATGAGCGGGAGATCCTCAAGATTCAGGATGAGTTTTACCGGATCTATGAACTGAATGATATTGACCAGCTGAAGCGTTTCAGCAAGGAACTGGATATCATTGCGGAGGGCTACCGGGCGCAGTC
>CAYLPF010000141.1:0-4578 GCA_964385485.1 uncultured Lachnospiraceae bacterium
ATGCACATGGTTTTTGTTCTGCTTTCACTGATTCTTCTCAGCCTCAGCTTCTTCTTTGCAGATCCGGTACAGCTCCTGACGGTAGGAATCGTCATACTCTTCCCACTGCGGGACTACCTTGCTGGCCTCATCCAGAAAATAGAATACGTCGCGGCCCATAGCTCTGCCCTTGATCGTATGCATATCGATCGCATACTCCGGAATTTCCGGAACCTCACCCCGGGCATTTTCCTTCATGATAATGTTCTTGATATGATCCGTGGACCGCTCCTTCTTGCACTTGCACAGGTAGCGGATTGCATGCAGGAAAAAGATCGGACGGTCGCCGTCCCCGTATGCGTATTCCTTGTGCAGATCATACATTGTCTTAACAAAGATCGGAGCCATCGGCTCTCCAAAACCGATATCCTCCACACTGATAACCAGCAGACGGTTCCACATCTTCTCCTCATGAAATGTGGAAGTCACATACAGCTCGTATGCCATCCTCATCGCTGTGTCCTCATCCGCCCGGCGGATACATTTTTGCAAGGCTGAGATCACCAGATCTCCGTCCAGTCCGTGTTTTGTCTTTGTATTTGACCAGGGATCATAATATTCCTGTGCCATTTCATCCTCTCCTTTCTTCTCCCTGCTCCTGCAGGGTAAAACCAGCGGCATAGCTGCCGCGCCGGTTTTCTTTTACCGTAATTCTGCCGCCAAGCAGCCGTTTCTCTGGTTCTGCTGTATATCCTGTTTCTATGCCCTTCCTCTATGTTTTTTCTTCTCGATCCTCGTTCTGCAAAGCTGGATCAGCATCAGGACGATCAGAATAAATACATACGGAAATGCGCTGATCAACTGAAGGTCAAGCTGGCTGTACAGCTGCAGATACACCGTGATCGTGTTGGAAAAACCATACAGGAACGAGCTTGCGCACCCGATCAGGGGATTTCCCTGCGCAATAGCGTCCATTGCCAGTGACAAGAAGCCTCTTCCTGATACCATTCCTGCTGTAAATGAATGCAGCGCGCCCATGGACAGGTACATGCCTCCGAAAGCACAGAACAGTCCGCACATGGCAAGTGCGATAAATTTTGTCCCCAGGACATTGATCCCGGCGGATTTTGCCGCCGCTTCATTCTCGCCCACAGCCCGGATATTCAGGCCAAGCCTTGTGTGATACAGAATAAAGTAGCAGGCCGCCACAAAGATCCAGCTTAAATATGTCACAAAATTCTGGCCTGACAGGATCTGGCCCAGCACCGGAATGCTCTGCAGTCCCGGAATATTGATGTTCGGGAAAAAGCCGCTGACCAGGGAACTGCTGTTATTTTTACTGCCGCAGACCATGACCAGGATAAATACCGTCCCGCCGGTAGCCGCCAGATTAATGGCCACGCCGCAGGCGTTCATTGGCGCATTCATCAGCAGGATAAAATATCCAAGAACAAAGGAAACCGCAATCCCCAGAAATACGCCCGCCAGCATACCTACAATAAGGCTGCCTGAAAATGCGCTGGCCAGGACGCCGCCCAGGGCACAGATCAGCATCGTACCCTCGATACCCAGATTAAACATACCGGCCTTTGTCATGATATTCGCGGCCAGCGTTGCCAGCAGCACCGGCGTGGTACTGGCCAGCACAGAAGCCCAGAAGCTGGGGGAAAGTAAAAAACTAAGCATTCTGCTCCCCTCCTCTCATTGATGCTTCCTGCGCCTGCAGAAGAGCGGCCTTCTGCTCCCTGCGTTCTCTGAGTTTGTGAAGGAACCGTTCAGAGCCTACCAGCAGGATCACGATACACTGCAGGAACGCCACGATCTCATTGTCAAGATCCGTTGCCCTGGACATGATCTCCGCACCGATCCTGAGGAAAGCGATGAAGAACGCCGCCAGAGGGATCACGAATGGATTCTCATTTGCCAGCATGTGTACCAGAAGGCCATCCCAGACGTAATTCACCTGTGTCTGCCACTGGAAACGCTTGTACATACCTACCATTTCCACTGCACCGCCGACGCCTGCCACAATACCACTGATGAAAGCTGCCCCCAGGATGACTTTTCCTGCCTTGATGCCTGCACATCTCGCAAAATCCTTATTGATACCTGTTACCCGGACCTTATAGCCGAAGGATGTCTTCTCCATCAGGAAGATGACAAAGATGATCGCAGCAACCATGATCAGAAATCCCCAGTGCATGCTGGTTCCCTCAATCATTTTGCCAAGGCGGGCGGAATCCGGAAAGTAAGAGCTGCCCCACTGTCCGCTCTTCTCCAGCAGGAACTCACTGACGATAGAGTAACCTACATAGTAGAAAATAGAATTAAACATGATGGAAAGCACCGTGGCGTCCACCTTCGTATACTTGTTCAGCAGGATCGGCAGTGTGGAGATCATACCGCCCACAATGCCGGCCAATGTGATAAGCACAAATTGATGTACAACGTTCGGGAGCTGTATTTTGATCGCCACTGCTGTCGCCACCACTGCTCCCATATAGAAGGAACCGTCCGCCGCGATACTGAACACACCGCTTCGCAGCACGATGTTCAGCGCCAGTGCGGAGAAGATCAGCGGAACCGCCCGCTCCAGCACATTGAAAAAGCTCCGTTTCGTCTCAAAAGGCCCGAGAACCATCTTCTGGATCGCCAGCACCGGTTCATCGCTCACAAAGAAGATGATGGCGAAGATGATCAAAATGGCTATGGCAATCGCGCTCAGGATGCGGATCACACTGAAATATTTCAAAATATCTGCTTTTTTCTTTTTCATACCGCCATATCCTCCTGTGTCCTGATACCCAGCATATATAAACCAAGCTCTTCCTCGCTGACCTTCTTCACCCGGTTATCCAGGGAAGCCACGATCCTGCCCTTGTGCATGACAAGGATCCGGTCGCTCAGAGAAATAAGCTCATTCAGGTCCGCCGATACGAGCAGAATGCCGTTCCCGGCTGACCGCATTTCCAGGATCTTGGAATGGATAAAGGAAAGCGCACCCACATCCACTCCCCGCGTCGGCTGATCCAGGATCAGTATGTCGCCTCCGGTACTGAACTCCCTGGCGACAATAGCCTTCTGGATGTTTCCGCCGGAAAGACTCTTGATCTTCTGTTTCTCCGAGGGCGTCTTCACAAGGAATTCCCTGATCAGCTTCTGGCTGTGCTCCCGCACCTTCTTCTTATTGACGACCTTCATCTTATTGGCGAAAGTATCAATATTGGAAACGATCAGATTTTCCTCCACAGACATGGTCGCGGCACAGCCATTTCGCATACGGTCTTCCGGAATATAGGCAAGACCCTTTGCGCGTATGCTGCCAATGGAATCATTCGTAACATCCTCGCCTTTCAGGAAAACTCTGCCGTCACTGGCCTGAAATTCCGCCGTAATCACCGAAATCAGCTCACTCTGCCCGTTTCCGTCAACGCCCGCGATGCCGAGGATCTCCCTGTTCCGCAAAGTAAACGAGATGCCGTCCAGCTTTGTTACCTGAAATTTATCCTTATAAAACAGATTTTCCGCCCGCAGCAGCTCAATGTCCGGTGTCAGCGGCTCTTTTTTATAATCAAAGGAGATCACCCTGCCCACCATCAGCCGTGAAATCTCCTCCTCGCTGATATCCGACGTCTGATATGTACCACCGGTGCGGCCGCCCTTCAGGATCGTGATCCGGTCGCTGATCCGTTTTACTTCTTTCAGCTTATGGGAAATAAAAATGATCGTCATTCCCTTTTCCTTCAGGCTGATCAGACGCTCAAACAGTTCCTCTGTCTCCTGCGGCGTCAGTACCGCCGTAGGCTCGTCCAGGATCAGGATCCTGGCGCCGCGGTACAGGATCTTCAGTATCTCCAGCTTCTGCTTCATACCAACGCTCATATCCCGGACTCGCCTGGTCGCATCAATATCGAAATTATACTCGGCCGCAATCTCCTGCGTCGCCTGAATGTCGGCCTTCTTATCCGTCAGGAATCTGCTCTCCCGGACACCAAGCATCATGTTTTCCGCTCCGGTCAGGGAATCCACCAGCATAAAGTGCTGATGCACCATTCCTATCCCCTCCGCGATCGCTTCCTTACTTGAAGCAAATTTCACTTCCTTTCCCCGGATAAAGATCTGGCCGGAGGTCACGCTCTCCATGCCGTAAAGCATCTTCATCAGGGTACTTTTCCCGGCTCCATTCTCACCCACCAATGCATGGATCTCTCCCTCTTCCACGCTGAAATTGATCTCATGGTTCGCAAGTACGCCGCCCTCGTAAATCTTTGTCAGATTACGAACTTCCAAAATCGGTACCATGGACTCTTCTCTCCTTTTCTCCACCAAATTTTTCGACTGCACGCTCCTTTTCGCTCAATGTATAAAATAAATATACTGTTTCTGTCATTTTTTATCTACGACACGTGTCGTAATTTTCAGAAAGCTGTTTTTTTCGTCGATTTGTATAAAATTTACCCGGTTATTTTGTGGGTTTTACTGAGTGGGAAATGCGGCACTGCATATTTTTATGGATTCCATATTTCGCCCAAATTTGCTATACTTAAAAATATAGCTTACAAGAAGTTCACTTGCTTGCAACGGTGAACTTCGTAAGCT
>CAYLPF010000142.1:0-4499 GCA_964385485.1 uncultured Lachnospiraceae bacterium
TCGGCTCTACCTCGATCTTCTGCGCATCCTCAATACGGATGGTCAGCTCATATCCCCTGATATGTATCTCTATCGGGTCTCCCATGGGCGCTACCTTGCGCACCATGATACCTGTCCCGGGAATCAGCCCCATATCAAGCAGCCTGCAGCGCAGCGGGCCTTCCCCGTTCACAGCAAGGATCGTTCCTTTTTCCCCTATCGGAAGCTTATCCAGTGTCATTTTAATGCCTTCTTCCGTCAATAGTAATCGTGATAATGGTATCATTTTAGTTAATCACTGTCAACTTATAATAGAATACAAGAAGACTGCCGCAGATTCCCGCCGCAAAGTGCGCCGGAGGTCCACAACAGCCTTCTATACGTCATTGTCTTATGTCTTTTATCCCACGTATCCCGCAAACAGATGAATAAAAATCATTGAAGATGCTGCTACGCAAAGCCATGTAATACCGCCCAGGGCGATTGGCTTGATCCCTTTTGAAAATACATCCTTAAACTTGATCTTGAAGCCGACGCCTGCCAGGGCTGAGGCGAACAGGAATTTCGCGATCTTACCGAGCCACTTTCCGGCAGTCAGAGAACCGACCGCAAAATTGAACACGCCGAAAGTATTCAGGCCAGCCATGATGACAAACCAGAGAATAAACATTGGGAATGTTTTCCTCACAACTGTCAGCATGGAATCCTGGCTGCCCGTCGCTTCATCTTTTGCCTGCTTCGCCATGATAATCGTCCATGCGAGCGCCACAAATATCAGCATAGTCGTACGCACAAGCTTTACATTCAGCGCACCGTTCCAGTCGCCAAGCCCATTCAGAGCCACATACGTAGCCTGGGCGCCTGCAACGGATGATGTATCATTGATCGCCGTACCTCCAAGGAATGCGAACTGATTCTGTGTCAGGTTCAAAGCGCCTGCCAGATACGGATAGGTAAATGCTGCCAGTGTATCAAACAGGAAAATAGCTGCCATGGCAAACGCGATCTCTTCTTCCGCTGCCTTGATGATCCTGGAGAGCGTTGCGATCGCGGTGCCGCCGCAGATACACGTCCCGCCTCCAACCAGCACGGAAGTATTTTTCGTAACGCCAATCTTCTTTCCCACCAGGATCGCAATGGTAAAGGAAAGGGCGATGTTGAACAGGATCAGCGGAAGAGCCTTTACTCCGGTTCCCATAATATCTGCGAAGCTCAGGGTCGCGCCAGTCAGAATAATACCCCAGTTAAGGAATTTCTTACTTGCGAAGGTCGTCCCTGCCTTGAAATCTTTGTCAAGCTTCGGGATCAGGTTGCATGCGATCATAGATACCAGCAGCGCCACCATCGGACCTCCGACCACAGTTCTGCCAAACACGCTGTCCTGCAAAGCGGTGGATTGGGTTGCAAGAAATCCAATTACAAGGCAGAGTCCGATTGCGCCGTATTTTTTTGTTGATGAATTCATAATCATATTCTCTCTTTCTTATCCGGCGTCATCTCCGCATCATGAGCCGGGATTCTTCTATATGTATATCTTTTTTCTATCGAAAACCAAAGACCCGGCAGCAAGCTGACGGGGTATCAGGCTTGCAGCATGGCCGCCTGGCCCGTTGCCCGCGGGGATAAATCAGCAGGTGGCTCCGCCCACCAGATGAAGCTCTGCATCGAGGATCTGCTGCTTTCTCTCCAGGATCTCATCCGAAAGGAGCTGAGCCTCTACATTCTCAAATCCGAGACGCTCAATTGTCTTTGCAAAACGTTCGCCGGTCTTACCCTGCTCACGGAACAGAAGGATCGCCTTCTCGATCACACTGAGAGCCTCTTCCTTATCTGTAAATACCTTGTTCAGCGCATGCCCCTGTGCGACCTTTTTGCCCCAGCGTCCGCCGATATAGATCTTATAACCGTACTTGCCCTCGCTCAGCGCGTCAAAATGACAGGTGCCGACGCAGCGTCCGCAGTTGTTGCAGACATCCTCATCGATCTCAAGGATACCGTCAACTACCTTTGCCGCGCCCATCGGACAGGCTTTCTCCACAGAACACTTCTTGCAGCCGTTGCACTCGTCCTCATCAAACTGCGGGATCAACTGGCCGATAATACCCAGGTCATTCAGATCCGGCTTTACACAATTGTTCGGGCAGCCGCCTACTGCGATCTTAAATTTGTGCGGAAGCTTTACGGTACGGTAACCCTCATAAAATCTGTGATGGATCTCCTCAGAAAGAGCAAAAGAATCCAGCAGACCGTACTGGCACGTTGTTCCCTTACACGATACTACAGGACGGACAAGGGAGCCTGTTCCGCCTGTTACAAGGCCTTCCTTTGCGATGAATTCTCTGAATTCATCAATCCTGTCATACGGGATACCCGGCACCTCCACAGTAAGGCGTGTCGTAAACTCTACCTCGCCGCTGCCGAACTTCTCTGCCGCCTCCGCGATGCATCTCTGCTGCGCGGCGGTGATCTTACCATTCACAGTGATGATACGGGCGTTAAAATTATCTGTTCCCTTGTTGCTCAGAAATCCCATTGCCTTTACTCTTTTTTCATCAGCTGCGCTTACAGTTAATGTTGCCATGTGTGTTTCCTCCTTAAAATTGTATTTTTATATGGAAATCTTTTATTCTTCATCCGTATCGATCTCTGTGAAGGTTGTGCCGCCCTCCAGCACCTTTGTATTCGTATATCCGTAATATTTCAGGCGGTTCTGGGTCAGATATGCGCGTTTTCCCTTCGCACAGATAAGAAGAAGCTTATCCTCTTTTCCAAGACCCTCTACTTCTCCGTTCACATCCGTCGGCGACAGATATCTCCTGCCCGCAAGTGACGGGGTCAGGGCACAGTCGATGATCTCATAACCCTCCGCCGCGCCTTCAGCAAACTCTGTCGGCGTAATGGAATCCATGGCGCCATCCATCTTGTTCATCAGGATATTGACGCTCTGCGCAAACGGATGGATCGCTGTGGAGAATGGCGGCGCATATGCGAAATCCATGGCAGCCAGCTGGTCTACTGTCGCGCCGAGGGAGATAGCCGTTACGCCGATATCCGTCACCTTGTCAACCGCGCCTGTACCGAGTACCTGTACGCCCAGAAGCTTTCTGCTTGCCTTATCGGCCGTCAGCTTGATGATAAATGAACCTGCTCCCGGATAATAATGAGCCTTGTCATCTACTACGTCGATAACAGTAACCACATCATAGCCCTCTGCCTTTGCTGCCGTCTCGGTAAGTCCGGTGCGTCCCGTATTGATCCCGCCCGGAAGCTTTGCCACACCTGTGCCAAGCACGCCCGGATACTCAAGCTGAGCGCCTGCCAGATTCTTTGCAAGGATGCGGCCCGCGATATTCGCCGTTGAACCCATCGGCGACCAGGCCGGTTTCCCCGTCTCGCGGTTCGTCACCATTGCGCAGTCGCCTGCCGCATAAATATCCTCCACATTCGTCTTCAGATACTTGTCCGTCAGGATCGTTCCCTTGAACATCTCAATACCTGAGCCTTCAAGGAATGCAGTATTCGGACGGATACCGATAGCCAGTACGAGCGCGTCCGCCTTCATGGCCCGTTTGCTGGTCTGTACCTTCTCAACCTTCTCCGTACCGGTCACGCCTTCCAGCGCCACACCTGTCATCGGCATGATGCCTTCCTCCGCCATCCTGTTCTCTACATACTCGGACATCTCCGGGTCAAGGAAATTCGGAAGCACATGGGGCGCAAAATCGATCACGCTGACTCTGACTCCCTTTGCGGCCAGATTCTCGGCCACTTCCAGTCCGATAAAGCCGCCGCCTGCAACGACTGCACGTTTGATCCCACCCGCTTCCACTGCTTCACGCAGCGAGGTGGCATCATCCGGCGTTCTCATTACAAAAACATTCTTCAGGTCCAGGCCCGGGATCTGCGGTACGAAAGGTGATGCGCCCGTAGCGATCACAAGCTTATCATAGGAATACTCCTTTACCGCGCCGCTCTTCAGATCCTTCGCCTCCACCTTGTGTTCTTCAGGCTTAACCGCAACGGCTTCTGTCTCAGTCAGAACCTTCGCGCCTGTCAGCTTTGCATACTTTTCCGGCGTGTTCACGATAAGCTGGCTCTTCTCATGGATCACATCGCCCACGTAATACGGAAGACCGCATCCCGCATAGGAAATATCTTTACCCTTTGTGAGAATCGTCACTTCACAGCTTCTGTCCTCACGCAGCAGCTTTGCCGCAACCTTTGTACCGGCAGCTACTCCACCTAATACTAATACCTTCATGCTTTTCCTCTCCTTTGTTGCTTTTTTAACATATAGTTAAATATTCTTCTCGCAGCATAGCTGCTTGTTCGCTTACGAAGTTCGCCCTTGCAAAGTTATAATTCAGCCAGCCACTAACAGAGAAGACTGCAGAGCCGCCTGAAAGTGACTATAGCGAGTCTTTACAAGTACTTGGAGTTCAGAATGCCGGAGTATCTGTAAAAATCCTGCATCCCAGCAGGATTTTTAGCTGGCACTGTTTGAGAAAAATGTGCATCAG